>CALCNF010000544.1 GCA_937897815.1 uncultured Pseudomonadota bacterium
CCCGCGCACTTAAAGGTGCCGTTGCACTGGTCTCCGTCTTCGAGCACGGCGCAGTCTCCGTCGCTCGTGCACTGGCAGGTGTTGCCGCCGCCCACGCAGAGGCCCTCCTGGCAGGCGTCGGACTCGGTACAAGGGTTCCAGTCGTCGCAGGGCGCGCCGTCCGCCTCAGGTGTCGTCGCGCACGCGCCGGTCGTCGGGTCGCAGGCGTCCACGGTGCACGGGTTGCCGTCATCGCAGGGGAGGGGGCTGCCGGCACACTCGCCCGCCCCATCACAGTAGTCCTGGTAGGTGCAGGGCTCGTCGTCATCACAGGGGGCCTGAGTGAAGTTGTAGACGCACGTGTTCACCTGACAGGTGTCCTCGGTGCAGGGGTCCCCGTCGTTGCACTGAGGGTCCCACTGGCAGCAGCCCTCGATCGCCGGACCTCCTTCGCAGATGCCCTCCTGACACGTGTCGCCCGAGGAGCAGGGGTTGCCGTCATCACAGAAGGCGCCCGTGCCGGGTGTGTGCACACACCCGAGCTTCTCGTCGCACGCGTCGTCTGTACACGGGTCCTCGTCATCGCACTCAAGCGGCGATCCACCGCACACGCCGTCGATGCAGTAGTCCGGCCCCGTGCACGTCACGCCGTCTTTGCAGGGCGAGCCGGGAGGCTTCACCGTGAGCATGCACGTGCCGTAAGGCTGGGCGCAGATCGCCATCTCACACTCGAGCACCTCGAAGGCCTCAAGGCAGTCCTCATCGACGACACAGGGGACTCCAGCGTCCACGTCGAAGCCGACGTCCGCACCGATCGTCGCGTCGCTGACGCCGGTGAGCTCCTCGGAGCTGCATCCCGCGACGAGCGCCGCGATGCCGAGCGCGAGCGTGAGGCTCCGCGCCATCTGATTCATCCCGCGCTTCATAACGCACCCCTGTGCCCGCGCGCCGCTCGTCCAGAGGTCGGCGCCAGTTGCCTACGCCCCATGGATACCGCAACGCCGATCCGCAAGACAACCGAGCCTGATTGCGCTGCGTCAGACCCCTGTGACTCACGCTTCGTTAGACGGCCGGCGATCAAGCTCAACGCTCAGCGTGCGCCGGCTCGCGCTGGGCCTCAGCCATTGTCATCGCAGTCGGCAGAGAAGCTGATCTTACGCAAGGCCAGGGTGCCGTTCGCGCGCTGATGGAAGCACATCTCCTCCAGGGCAGACGGCGATGACGAGCCCGCACACATCGGCTCCCATTCGGGGTCAGCGGGAGTGCAGCACCCCACCTTGTCGCAGGCCCAGCCCTCAGACCAGACGTCCACGTGATAGCCCTCGTAGTCCTCGTCGTAGAATTCGTCCCACTCCGAGAAGCCCGCAGGGCCGAAGTTCTTGGCCATGGCCTTCTTCGCCCGGCTCCAATTCTTCACGGTGGTCTTTCGCCCGGCGATGACGATCCGGAAGGGCTCGTCAGGGTCGAAGCGGCTCTCCAGCGTCGCCTCTGTGAAGCTCTCGGCGATCTTCTGGGCGTCTGCCGCAGGATTGAGCTCCTTCTTCTTCGCGACCACCGTGGCGCCCGAGTCGAGAGGATGGGTGAAGAGCACCTCGGATTCCTCCGGGCACTCCTGGCCGCCCAGGCAGGAGGCGAAGTGTCGAAGCTCAAGGGCCGCGGCGCCCTCTGCGTGGGTCTGGGTCAGGTAGAGCTTGTCCTGATAACAGTTGTCGCCGCAGCTGAAGTTCACGCCCGCGCACAAGAGACCTGCGCCTCTGTCCTCGCCGGTGCAGGCTCCGTAGCTGTCCGTTTCCCGGTTGAAAGTGAGGTCCTCAATCTTCACCTCCAGCCGCTTGGGATCGGCCCCGGGCGCCTCCAGAACCACCGCCATCTTCGCCTCGCACTCCTCCTCACAGTCGGGCTCGGTTTGAGTCAGGTCCCAGGACACCTCATAGGCCAACTCAGACGACGCCTCTGCCGCCGCAGGAGCCTCTCCCTTGGAGCAGGCTCCGCAGAGCAGGGCGGTGAGCGCGAGCAAGGAGAAGAACGTCAAAGGGCTGGAGTGGCTCGCTCGAAGTGGGCGCATGGCTGGCCTCCGGAATGGGCTGTGATGATGGGTAGAGCAAACGCAGAGACACCCTCATCCTGTTCATCAAGAACGTGCACAGGACGCCTCACGGCCCCTACGGATTCGTGAAGCATCGCGCACGAGGGCGACCCGTTTGTTGAGTGCTTTCAATTTCTCATAGGCCCGGGGCGCTTCGCAACGGTGCCAGCAGGTGGGCGCCCAAGAAGAAGGGCGGGCGTCGCTCGGAGTGCCCGGGTCGAGGCTCTCCGGAGAGCAGGTTTCGCCGTGACCGTTAGCCCATCTCAAGAGGGCTGAATGTGTACCGGGTGGGCACGAAGCTGTGGGTCTTGAAGATCTCTTGAGTCGACGGCTTGGCGAGCCAGGCCTGGAGCTTCGGGGGATCCACGTCGAAGAAGAGCTCGATCAGGTTGTGGTCATCGATTTTGGCGAACACGCAGCGGGATGCATCGCACCACTCCGAGAACTCCGGCTTCACGGCCAGATAGGCTTGCTCGTAAAAGGCGTCGGTGCTGTCGCATTGGGCGGTAAGCATGAGGTTCATCTCAGGGCTCCTGGGTCGGTGGTTCATGGCGAAACTGCCTCGCTCGCCTCAGGCATCCTGCCTCACCCTCTTGATCCTGGTCTCATCAGTAGACAGGCGCGTTGTGACTTGGGGGTCTTGGAGCTATGGTCCGACCACTCAAGACAGCAAATCGGGGTGAGGATGACAGTGCGACGGACACTGGTGCTGGCGGCGCTGCTTGGCCTCGCGTTGAGCGCTTGTGGAGAGGAGAGCTCCGCGCCAGGCGTGAACCAGGAACAAGACTCCGGGGGAACGGGGCTTGAACCCACACCTGACGCCAACGACGCGGGAGCGACGACCGACGATGGGGTGCAGCCGGAGTGCACCCAGGCCGCCGGTGACACGAGCTGTGATGACGGGGACGTCTGCACCGCGGATCTCTGCGTCGACGGTGTCTGCACCCATGAGCTCAGACAGGACGCCTGCTTCGTGGACGGCGCCTGCGTCGAAAACGGCG
Source organism: uncultured Pseudomonadota bacterium (assembly GCA_937897815.1). Taxonomy (GTDB): domain Bacteria; phylum Myxococcota_A; class UBA9042; order PHBI01; family CALCNF01; genus CALCNF01. Next base: position 3,067 of record CALCNF010000544.1, read on the forward strand.
CGAGCCCGGACGAAGACGCCTGTCTCGTGTGCGACGTCAGCGCGGCCACCGATGCGCTTCAGCCTACTCTGTGCGACGACGGGAATCCGTGCACGGTTAACGGGTGCGACCCGAGCGATGGGTGCGACTTCACGGAGCCCGATAACGACGCGAGCTGTGATGACGGGCGGGCCTGCTCATCGGACGACCGCTGCGAGGCTGGGGCGTGCGTAGGGACGTGCGTCTGTGAGGTCGACTCGGATTGCGACGGACTCGTCGAGGTCGGCCCCTGTGAGCGAGCGCAGTGCCTGGACTACGCCTGCGCGGTGACCAGCGACCCGAACAAGAACGGCGCCGCGTGCGGGGAGGAACCCTGCCTCACCACGGGTCAATGCGAAGAAGGCCTCTGTGTGGGCCAGGAGGATAAGGACTGCTCCGGCGCCGGCGATGGGGTGTGCACGTTCGGGGTCTGCAACGAGGAGACCGGGGACTGTGAGGCCAGCGTTGAGGTCGACGGAGCGAGCTGCTCGGACTCGGACGGGTGCACAGAGAACGACCAGTGCGTGAGCGGCGTTTGCGTCGGAACCCAGCAGGACTGCAGTGACCTCGATGGCATCTGCACGGTCGGCGTGTGCAAGCAAGGCTCTTGCGTGGGAGAGATCCAGCTCGGGGAGAGCTGTGACTCGGGAAGCGAGTGTGTCTTCGACGCAACCTGTGATGCCGCGGGGAACTGTCTGGGCGACTGGGACAGCGCCAGCTGCCCCTGCCAGGAGGACAGCGACTGTGATGACGGCCTGAGCTGCACCGCGGACTCCTGTCATGGGGACAGCGCCACGTGTGTCTTTTCTCCCATCGCTGGGAGCTGCTCTATCGCTGGGGCCTGTTACGCCGCCCAGGAGAACCACCCGGATAACGCCTGCGTGATCTGTGATCCGGAGCAGAGCATCTCGGGTTGGTCGGCGCTCGCTTGCGACGACGGGAACCCGTGCACCGAAGACACCTGCACCGATGGCGTCTGTGGGGCGGAGAACGATGACTCCCTGAGCTGTGATGACGGGGACCCGTGCTCGCTTGACGATCAGTGCGTCGCCGGCGCGTGCGTGGGCACGTGCGAGTGTGAGGTGGACGCGGACTGCGAGGCCGTGACCGTCGACGAGGCTCCGAATGGTTGCCAAATGAAGGCCTGCGTCGACTTTCAGTGCGTGGTGGTCACCGACGATTCGAAAGAGGGTGTCGCGTGTGATGACGGCCTGGCCTGCACCTCAGGAGAGGTGTGCGGCGATGGCAGCTGCGCGGGTGGCGATGAGGTGTTGTGTGAGGACCTGGGCACACCGTGCGCTTCGAACCAGTGCCTGGAGGAGGCGGGTGGCTGCACGGCCGTGACCGCCGAGGTGGGCGCCAGCTGTGACGACTCAGACCCCTGTACGGACAAGGACGTGTGCAGCCTCGAGGGCGAGTGCGCAGGCCTCCCCAAAGACTGTTCGGGCTTCGCCGACCCATGCAACGCAGCGCAGTGCGACTCGGGCTCCTGCGTCAAGGTGCCCGAGAGCTTCGAGGGGATGGGGTGCAGTGACGGCCAGGAGTGCACCATAAATGACACCTGCGTGGCGGGCAGCTGCGTAGCCTCGTGGGATGGCGACAACGCGGCCTGCGACTGCGCCGGCGATGACCTCTTTTGCGACGATGGCTTGGCCTGCACGGTGAACACCTGCGCCGCGGACGGGAGCTGCGTGACGACCCTCTCGCCCGGCTTCTGCGCGGTCGGCGGCGCCTGTTTCAGTGAGGGCGAGATCAACCCGGAGAACCCATGTGAGCTCTGCGCCTCGGCAAGCGCGTCCTCCTGGACGGCGCAAAGCGGTGGGACCCCGTGTACGGCCAACGGCAACAGCTGCGCTCCTGGAACCTGCAACGACTCAGGCGTCTGTGTCGCGACGACCCTGGAAGACTTCGCGAGCTGTGATGACGCCAACGGCAGCACCTATGCCGACTGGTGCTACGGCGGCGCTTGTGGCGGCTTTATACGAAGCTCGCAGGCCGATGAAGGTGGAGATACCGAGTACACCAAGGCC
>CALCNF010000545.1 GCA_937897815.1 uncultured Pseudomonadota bacterium
CACCTGCGCCAGGCGCTCGCGCGCCTCGATGAGCGGCCCCTCGGCGTTCTCTGAGCCGAGGCGCTCATCGACCACCTCCACCAGCTTGGTGGAGACGTCTTCGGCGACGATCGCCACGTACTCGTCGATGCGACGCCAGGTCTCGCGAACCTCGACCTCTACCGCTGGACTCTCGCACTGCCTTCCAAGAGCCGTCAGCCGCTCCTGCGCCCCGCAGAGCTGCTCGTGGAACGTGACCAGCTCCTCCGCGAGCTCCGCCTCGCCGGTCTGCGCCCCGGCCTGGTCGGCGCCTGGTAAGCGCTCGAATCGCTCGATGACATCGATCATCTCGTCGCGGAGGGCGCGTCGGTAGATGCAGCCCAGGAGCTTCAGTCTCCGGATGAGCCCCTCCGCGTCCTTCGACTCGCCGCTCAGCATGCCTTGAAGGAGCGCCTGGGAGGGCTCAAACCAGCTCTGGGCCTGTGTGTGATCCGCCAGCGCTGCCAGGGCCACCGTGGGGGTCTTCAGGCGAATAAAACCAGCCGTATCTTCGTAGAAACGCTCCGGCGGATAACTCTTCGACGTGAAGCCCAATGTGGTCGGCACAAAGAGATAGGTCTCCACTCGATATCGCTGGGTTCGCTTGCCCGTAGCGATGCCGTACGCGAGCTTCAGCTCAAGCTGGTTGGAGTCGTGAGGCTCCAGTCTCCGATCGACCATCTGTAGCTCCATGGGGGGACGCTCAAGCTATCACGGTGCTTCGAATGCGGCCCGTTTCGTTCCCGCATCTCCCCGCGCGAGCACCGCGCTGGCGCTCCAGCGAGCGATCGAGCGATCGGGCGCGCCGCTGGCGCGCGAGGCACTGCCTGCGGTAGACTGGTGGCCACAAACGACGGGGGCTGTTGTTTGATTGTTGTTCCAAGAAAGAGGCCTGCGGCCGTTCCCGGTCTGATCACCGAGACCAGCCGCGCCATCCGGGAAGGCACCTTAAGCCGGGGTCCGGAGCAGCGACTCTTTGAGCTCGCCCTGGCGGGCCGCCTGGAGCAACGTCACGTTCGAGCGGTGGGCTCAGGGCGTCTCGCGCTGCTGTTGGTGATGGAGGCGCTAGGCGTCCGCCCCTCAGCCACCGTGATGCTGGCGAGCTACAACGCCTCCTGCGTTCCGAACGTGCTCCAGGCCGCGGGATATCGCCTCCACTTCATCGACATCCGCGAGGACACCCTGCACCTGGACGTCGACGCCCTTCCGCCGACACCACCGGCTGGCGTCGAGGCGCTGATCATGACCCACATGGAGGGAAGCCCCGCCCCGATGGCAGAGGTGCGCGCTTACGCCGATCGGCACGGGCTCACGCTCATCGAGGACGCGGCGCACGCTCTGGGGGCTCACATCCACGGCGAGCCGGCAGGCGCGCTGGCTGATGGGGCCATCTTCAGCCTGGGCCGCGGCAAGCACCTGAACACCCTCGGGGGAGGCCTGGCGGTCGTTCCGCCCACCGCCGCCGAGCGGCTGGACCGTCTCGTCGACCGACTCAACGCGCCGCCCGCCGCATCGTTGCTGAAGTCCTCGGTGATGGAGGGTCTGGTTGAGACCGGGACAACGCCAGCGCTCTTTGGCGCCCTGGCCATGCCATGGATGAAGCTGGCGAGGCGGGCCGGCCGTGATCCCATGACCGCCCTGTTCGAAGACGACAAGTCGCGCATGGCGGCCGTGCCTCCCGAACTGAAGGTCGCCTTCTCCAACCTCCAAGCGCGCTTCGGCCTCCTGGGTCTCGAGAGCTTCGACATGCAGCTCGCCCGACGCCGAAGCCACGCTCGACGCCTGATCGAGGGTCTCGCCGACATCGTGCCCATGCAGCGCCCCGTCGACGGGGGAACCTCGGCCTGGCTTGAGGTCACGGCGCTGGTCGACGACCGAGACGCTCTTCAGACAGCGCTCCTGGCCCGAGGCATCGACACGCAACGAACCTGGATGGACGCCTGCGACGCGCTCGACGCCTTCTCGTCTGCGAGCGGACCTCCGTGCTCGGTCGCCCGTTCCGTCGGTCAGCGAGCGCTCTATCTGCCCACGTATGCGGCGCTCGACGATCGCCAGATCGACGCCGTCATCAAGGCCGTTCGTGCGGAGGTCGCATCGTGAGAGCGCTCCTCATCAACGTCGGCCACGGCCACCTCTCGAGCGACAACCATCCACGTCATAACGTGGCGCCGATGGACCTGGCCCAGTGCGCGGCGATCCTGGAGCGCGCCGGGTGGCGCGTCGAGCTCTGGGACACGGTCCTGGAGCACGATGAGGAGGGGCCCGTCATCGAGCGGAGGGTCCAGGCGAAGCAGCCCGATTTGCTTATCTTGCGCCCGCTGGCTCACACGGCGCACACGACCCAGATGCTCGGCCGCGCGAGCCGTGAGCACTGTGGCCTGAGGTTGGCGATGGGCCCATCGGCGCCCCATCTAGCCAACGACCTCTTGACCCCACTGAACGACAGCACCGCGGTCGACGGTGTGCTGATCGGTGAACCCGAGAGCACCCTGCTCGAGCTCCTCCCTGACCTGGCCAAGAGGGCGCTTCCCGACGAGCTACCGGGGCTCCAACTGGCGCCCTCCATGGTCCCCAAAGGCAGGCCCTTCATTCGGGATCTGGACGCGCTGCCTATGCCCTCGCAGCATCTCCTTGTGGGTCGCGGCTATCAGTTCCGGTACCCCCTGGACGTCCATGGGTCGCTGAACATCGGCTACGTGCTCTCGAGCCGCGGATGCGCCCTGGGCTGCATCTTCTGCGCACCAGCTGAGCGCGAGACCTTCGGGACTCAGTATCGCTGGCGATCTCCCGACCTGATCGTCGACGAGCTCGAGCGGATCCGGGAGCTCGGCGGGAACGCCGTGTACTTCATTGACGACTTCTTCGCGTTCTCACCCAAGCGTGTCGCGGCTCTGTGCGAGCGGCTCATCGAGCGCGACGTGATCATCCCATGGGCAGCACAGGTCCGTGCCCATGGCCTCAGCGACGAGCTCCTGGAGTTGATGCGTCGCGCGGGCTGCTCGACCTTGTGCTTTGGAGCGGAGAGCGGCTCGGATCGGGTCCTTGGCCTCTTGCGCAAGGGAGTCTCGGTCGAGAAGGTTCGGGACCAGGCCGCTCGAATTCGAGCGGCGGGAATCCAGCTGGTCGGCTACTTCATTGTGGGGACGCCTGGAGAGACCAAAGAGGAGCGGCAGGACACCTACGACTTCATCGAGGAGATCGCCCCCGACGTGGTCCAGCTTCACATCTTCAACGTGTTCCCGGGTGCCCCAGCGATGGACGCCTTTCCCGAGCTTTATGCCGAAGAGGGCACGAAGTTCACCGGGCCACGAGGACGCGTGACGCAGCTTGAGGAGCTCGATAAGGAGCGTCGGGCCTTCTACCTGCGCTACTACACGAGCCCCCGCTACGTGGCGCGCACGCTCAAGCGCCGCTGGCGACCGCTGATCTCCAACCTGCCTGACGAGCTGAGCTTCGCCTTCCGATCTGCGCGGTTCTTCGCGGGGATTCGATGAAACTCGGTCACTACGGCTCGCTGTTGATGGCGGCCGCGCGGGTGGAGATGGCGCGGATCGTCGGCGCTCCCACCCTGCCCTACAAGCTCGAGTACATCCTCACCTTCTCCTGCGGGAGCCGTTGCCGGACCTGCAACATCTGGAAGCGCTATATCGATGATCCCGAAAAGCGCTCTGAGGAGCTCTCCGTGGACGAGATCGTGCGCTCTGTAGCGTCGGCGCGGGAGCACGTGCGATGGGTGAGCTTGACGGGCGGTGAGATCACGGACCGCGACGACCTTGAGGACATCGTCGAGGGGATCGTGGATGCGGTTGGCGACCGTCTCTCTCTGCTGCAGTTCACCACGAACGGGATCAACCCCGACCGGGTCGAAGAGGCGTTCTCTCGCATCCTGCCCATGACCGCCGGCATCCCGACCTATGTCACCATGAGCCTCGATGGGATCGGCTCGACCTACGAGCGCGTCAGGGGAGTCCCAAACGGCTACGACAAGGTGCAGGAGTCCATGCGACGCCTGGAGGCCCTCAACGCGCCTGAGTTGACCACGAGCTTTCAGATCACCTTGAGCGAGCTGAACCACCATGAGGCCGACGCCCTGTTCGACGTGGCCTCCGAAGGTCGAGAGCGACCCATCATCACCATGGCGACGAACGCCCTCCAGCTCACCGGCGGTAAGGCGGACGTCGACGTAAGGAGCGCGGGGCCGGAGGTCCGCGAGGCTCTGAAGCGGGCCGCCGGACGGTATCCGCTGCGTGGCCTCAAGGATCTGCCGCCGAAGCTCCACCTGGGGCTGGTGCAACGCTTCTTCGACCGCGGCGACGCCCCCCTGCCCTGCGTCGCAGGCCACGCGAGCCTCACCATCGACGCCTACGGTGGCGTCCTTCAGTGTGACAGCCGGGACGTTCCGCTGGCCCACCTTCGAGCCAACGACTTCGACATCCCCGCCATGTGCCGCTCCGAGGGGTTTCGAGAGGCGCTGGCGCCCCTGTCTGGCTGCAGAGAATGCTTCACGCCGTGCCAGGCGTATCCGACGATCATGCATAACCCCACTCGGGCGTTCGTGGGCGCCGCCCGGGGACGCCTGGGTCTGTAGAGCGCGCCTGCCTCTGCGCGACACTTGATCCCTTGAGCTCCCTGGGAGGATCCCCACCATGAAGAGCCTGTTCTGCGCGACGCTGGCCGCCATGCTCCTCGCCGGGTGCGGTGATGACAGCACAAGCGCGTCTCCGAGCCCGGCCTCCGACACCTCGGACACCAGCGGAACGGTCGGAGACACATCGGCCTCCGAGGACACGGACGAGGTGTCTGAGGAGATCGAGGAGCGTACGGCGCCGACCGCCTGGTCCGACGCTGTAGAGATCGTGAGCTTCGTCGGTGAGATGACGGTCTCCGGAGACACCCTGGGCGGCCCCGCCCCGGGCGGGCTGTGGGGCTACCAGTCGAGCGCCGGGTGCTGGCTCCTTCCCGAGGCGACCTTCTTCGGCGGGCCGGCCAGGCTCTTCGCTCCCAGCCCCGTTCCCGGCCAGAACACCAAGCTCACGGTCACCCTGAGCCCTGGCAGCGAAGTCGATCTGAACCTCGTCGTGCTCACCATGCCCCTCGATGAGTTCTGGGTGCCGCCTGAGGTGGAGCTCTCGTCCTGTTACTCAAGCCGCGTCGGCGGCCCGGGCGAGCCCGAGGAGAAGAAGATCTTCACCATTACAGACGTAGCCAACGTGCTGGTGATGGTCGTGGCTCCTGAGGATTCGGAAGGGGGACCCTTCGAGCTCAGCTTCCTGCTGGAGAACTGAGCGCGTCCACGAGGCGCTCGAGCTCGGAGGTCTCGAGCTCGTCATCGAGTCGTGGGTAGAGAAAGCGCTGCTCGCGGAGCGTGTGATGCTCCAGGACGTTCCGAAGCCGGTAGAACAGAGGGAGGATCAGCACCACCTCTCGTCGTAGGCTCGAGTCCCCGGGATCGAGCGCCGCCAAGGCCTCTTCACATGACCTCATGACCTTCCCATGAGAGACATGGTCAGCCTCAAAGAGCTCTGGAGCGGCGCCCCGCGGATGATCAACGAGACCCGCATAACGCGGGTGGGTCGTCGCATCCTCCACGGCGAGGTGGCGTGCCATATCTGTGGAGAGCTCCTCCAGAGCCTCGCGGGCTCCAGCGACATCAAGGATGGTGAGGCGCTCAATCAAACACAGGAGCGCCTCATCGTGACGCTCATGGATACAGGCGTTGGCCCGAGTGAGCGGGCCTTCCGTGGTGTTCTCGGTTGAGTCGGTCATGTCACTCGCTGTCGCCGCTCGTGTCGTAGCGCCCTCGGCGCGCGCCCCCGGACCGCTCTTGCTTGCGTCGCGCGGCCGCCGCGCTTCGTCGGGCCCGAATCAGCCGTTTACGCCCCGCGACGAGCGATCGCTCAAGTCGTCGGTTGGCCTCCCGCCTGGCGCGAAGCTCCGTGATCCACTCCATCAAGAACGCGGCGCTCGACGCGAGCGTCTCAGGGGACGGTTCGGGATCCGCCTCGGACTCCAGCGCCTCCAGCACCCGACCGATCTCGTCTTCGACCAAGCCTGCGTCTTCCAGATCCGCCAGCAGACGCACCCGGTCCAGCGCCGGTCGACCGAAGAGGCCCGCTCCCCTGTCGCTGATCAGATCGGCGCGCAGCAGGCTGACCTCGATCCAACGCTCGACGCGGCTCAGGGGCACACCTGTCCTCTCGCTGAGGTCCTCGACCCGGAGGCGCAAGGGCAACCGCCGAAACAGACCGCTCCGCTTTGCCGGTAGGCCAACTCTCTTCGCGATGGCCGCGATATCCTCCAGCTTGTAGCCGAGTTCAACCAGCCCGAGGACCTTCTCCAGCTCGTCCCTGGCTTCGGCGCTGTATAGCGAACCGCCACGAACGTCCCGGGCCACCGCTCGGATCAGGCCGTGCTTCTCCAGCTCAGCGATGAACCCCGCTTGCAGGGTCATGCCTTCAAAGAGCTCTTCCGCGGTCCAGGTCTCCTCACTCATGAGATCACCATAGCCCTCGCCGGCATTTTTTTTCCACACCTGCGAGCCGGGTGCATGGTGGAACCATGCTCTCTCGCTCCCCGATTTCAACGCTCCTCGCGCTCGCGCTCGTCCTCGCGAGCGGGCTCAGCGCGCGGGCGTCAGAGCCCGCGGGGGGCGCGGAGGCCTACGAGCGCGTGGTGTCGCGATACGCGAGCGGCGACGTCCAGGCCGCTCGAAAACTCCTCGATGAGCACCCACCAGGCGCCCTGGGGATGAGCGAGACGCTCATGGACGTGATCCTGGCGGCCGCGGGGAGCGGGCCCGCCGCCCGACGACTCGTGACCGCGAGTCGAGCCGCTTCATCAGGGCACCCCTGGCTCCTGCTGGCCGCGGCTCGTGGGCTGTCCGGCGAGCACCCGATCCTCGCCACGAGCCTGGCGTCCACCCTCCTTGATCGCACGCCATCGGGTCGCGCCGCTCGAGCGTTCATGATCCAGACCATGAAGAGAGCCGGAGCACCGAAGCTGGCCGCGAGGACCCTCGCCGACGGATTCGGAGAGCCTGAGCATCGGCTGCGCGGTGTCTCCCGATCGGTCCTACGGCAACTCCCGCTGCGCCGAGAGCCGCTCTATGAGGCGGAGCGCGGCTGGATGTGGTTGGACGTGGGCGAGCACGACCGGGCGGCCGCCATCTTCGAGCGCGCCCTCGCCGGCGCACGGACCCCTGGCGTCGCTCGATGCTGGGCCATGGCGGGCGCCTGCCGAGCCGCACTGCACAGCGGACGTCGCGAGGGGGCCTGGGACCTTCTCCTGGAGCTCTCCGAGACCTGCGGCGAGCACCCCATGGGGGAGGAGCACGACGTCTGGCTGGCGAGGATGGCCTTCGGACGAAGCGAGCGAGCTACGTTCCAGAGGGCGCTTGACCGGGTCGCAGCGCGGGGTAAGGAGCGACTTCGACTCCACGGACTTGAGACCCTGCGAGCGCTACCCGGCTCCCGAGGGGGCCTCCTCGTGCTCACGCGAGCGCTCCGTGAGCGCTACGCAGGATGGCCGTTTCGAGACTCCCTGGTCTCCGTCGCCTCCCAGCTTTGGACCAATTTCGATAAGCGACGAAAACACGAGCTGGCCATCGAGATGCTGCAGCCAATCCTGGACGCGGGCTACGTGGCTCCAAGAGAGCGCGCTCGGGGCGAGCTGGCCTATCACCTCGCGAGGAGCTACCGCCGCGCAGGTCAGCGCGCGCTGGCGGAGACGACGCTGATTCACGCGGCCTACCACCACCCCTTGAACTGGTATGGAATTCTGGCTCTGGAAGACCTTCGCGAGCTGTCTCCCTACAGCGCTCACGCCACCGAGCACACCCTCGTACCCGCCGTACACGGGCAAGGTGAAGATCCCGACTGGGCGGAGAGCGCCGAGACCCTGGCCCTGCGCGACCGACTGAGCGCGCTCGCGTCCTATGGCCTTGTCGAAGGGGTTCTCGCGGAGGCGCGCGCCGCCCGAGTGGACCTGCACGCTGGCCGAGCGGCCTGGGTCGGGAGACGCCTCCTGGAGCTGGGCGCGCCGCGGGAGGCTTCGAAGCTCGCCCATCGCGCGCTGGAGAAGCGTGGAGTTCGCTCGCCCATGGAGGGACATGTCGAGCTCTGGAGGCTCGCCTATCCGCGGCCGTTTCGCGCGTCCGTTGAGCGCCACGCGGGGGCCCACGGCGTGGACCCGCGCCTGACCTGGGCCATCATGCGAATCGAGAGCCGCTACGCCACCCGCGCCCGGAGCCATGCGGGCGCGAGCGGCCTCCTGCAGCTCATGCCGAGCACCGCGAAGTGGTTGGCTCAGCTACGAGGTGAGCCGGAGCCCGACGACCTCTACGACCCGCTCTTGAACATCGACCTCGGCAGCGACCTCCTCGGGCGGCTCCACCAGAAGTTCGTGGGGGACGTCCCGCTCATGCTCGTGGCCTACAACGCTGGGTCTGGACGCACGCGTCGCTGGCAGCGCGAGGTGCGCGCCAACAGCATCGGCCGCTGGGTCGACCGGCTGCCCATCGCCCAGGCCAAGAACTACGTCCGAAGCGTCGTGAGCGCCTGGGCGCTGTACCGCTACCTGGATGGCTCATCCATTGGGTTGGCGCCCGATGGTGAGGACAAGGCGGTCGCTCAGAACTTGTAGGAGGCTCGGCCCCAGGCCAGATGCCCACCCGCGGCCGGATCCCCAAACTTCGTGTGCGGCTCACCCAGGTTGATGAGGGAGCCCACAGAGAGCTCGAGGCCGTCACCGAAGTTGTAGGCGAGCGACGGGTACACCACCATCGTGAATCCCTCTTTCGAGAACAGGTCGTGGTGTACACGAACGCGCTCCCCTAGCTCGGCGTCGTAGGTGTCTTCCATGACGCCATTCAAGCCCAGGATCGTGAAGACTCGAAACAGAGCGCTCTGGTCCATGAACTTGAAGTCGGCTCCGAGCACCAGATAGTCGCCCAGGCGGGGCGACAGGAGCGTGCGACCACAGGTCTCACCCGAAGCGCCCGTCGGGTTCCCCTCGCCATCGACACCGGGGAGCACGCATCCGAGCAGCACATCGCTCTCCTCGGTGACCGCGCCACTGGTGCGAACGACCTCACCGTCCTGGATGAAGTCGCCTGCTCCGAACTCATCGACGAGCCCGTGTACCCACTGCGCGTTCAGGTAGACGTGCTCTCCCAGGCTGTAGTCCAGCCCCAGGGTCCACTTCACGAACGGCTCATCGGTGAGCACCTCAGGGGCAGCGCCATCCGAGCCCTGCACCATGCTGTAGTCGTACTCACCGTTCGGGAACGGCAGGGAGGTGAACTGATTGAAGAGCTGTATCCTCTGGCGCTCGGGGAAAAACAGGGCGGCCTCCACCCGATATCCAAGGGGGTGGATCGCGTCGGACATCCACCCCAACAGATCCAGCTCGCCGGTGGCATTCAGTCCCACGACCTGCATCCTCGGGTAGCGGAGCTCGATGTCAGTACCGAGGAGCTTTACGCAGTCGTCCGCATCATCGGGATTGCACACGAAGTCGGAGCTCTCCACCGTCGTCTGCCGCACAGCGACCGGGAGATCGTGACGCCCCACATAGTAGCTCACGGCCAGGTCGTGCTCACCGATGGCCACCTGGGCCGCCGCCGCCGCCTGAACGTTCTCCAGGCTGGCCTCAGGGATCTCCGCGTTCACGTTCTGGACCGACACGGGGAAGCCCAGGCCGTTCGCGAGCGCCTGTTGAGAGGCGATCACCCGGCTCCACGTAGGGTCGATGAACGGCAGTCGATCGGTCTGAGCCTGACCGAGGTAGGCCGAGGACGGAACGAGAGCGGGCTTGAAGACCGGGACAGCCACGGCCGTAAACGTAAACTCGTTGTCGTCACCAAACGGCTCGTTCCAGTCGAACTTCACCATAAAGTTGGCCTGCTGGTCACCAAAGAGGAGCGGGTCCTCAAGGTCCTCAGAGTTCAGGTTGTTCGTCGGGTTGAACTGATCGCCGGCGCCCCACATGACCTTCTGAAACCCGACCCTGAGATCGAGTCCCTCGCCGAAGATCTCAGGAGCGTCGATGTAGAGCGCGTGGGTCTCCAGCCAATAGGGGTCCGTGCGCTCGCGCAGGCTGAGGCCAGGGAGGCCCTCAACGTCCTCAGGCACCCCAGACCAGACGAAGTCCAGATCCGCGACGCCCGCGAAACGATCGCCCAAGGAGAGCATCTTGAGCTTCAGACGTCCCTCGTTGCGCGCGACGCCGGGCTCCAGGGGCGCCGCTCCATAGAACGGTCCCTGACCGACCTCCTGGACACGCAGCTGGGTGTCGGTTCGTATCTCGCCGCTCCAGCGGAGCTCCGCGGCGGCGCTCGGCGCCACCCATCCCAGGACCAGCGCCGCGAGGGTCAGGCTCAGGCGTCGCTTCATCAGCGCGCTCTCTGAAGGCTGCGTTTCGAGAACACGCTCTCTGGGAAGCCCGTGTCCTTCTTCCACGTGTTGACCTGGAGCGTAGTCACGGCGCCCGCACGCGTGTGGTCCGTCATGGTGATCTGGTTGGGATTGCAATACTCACCGCGGCACTCGTACTGAGTCCGCTTCTCGGTCTTCACGTGCTTGCCTGAGGGGGAGTAGTAGAGAATCTCCTGGGGCAGCGTCTTGTCCGTGGACAGCTTGAAGGTGGCGCTCCCGTAGGCGACCTTCGAGTCGGCTCTCGGCGTCGCCTTCACGACATAGTTTGAGCCCTCCTGCTGACACGCGCTCGCCTGGTAGACCTGACCGTAGTGGGTCGTGGCCATGTCGTCCTGGCTCAAGGTCGTGCCCATAAACCCCTGGTCGGTGGTGTGGCTCGTGATCCGCCGGACCTTCTGGTAGGCCGGCAGATAGACGTACATCTTGCTTCGGGAGAGGCTCAGGACCTTCGTTCCCTTGACGTCGCCTGGAGCCTCGAACTCCGTGAAGCGCTTGTGTCCGCGGGTGCGAACGTTCATCCGCATTGTGCGGTCCTGTTTTCCTGGAACCTTGTTCAGGATCTCGATCCTGAGGTCCAGGTCCTTGGCCGTGTTCAGGCGAGCGTCGAGCTTGGCGAGCACATCGTCGCCGTTGCACTCGGCCGCTTGGACCTGAGAAGACCAGAGAAGACCCGACGCCATAGCCAGGATGGCGAAGGTGCAAA
>CALCNF010000546.1 GCA_937897815.1 uncultured Pseudomonadota bacterium
AAGGCCGATCTCTCAGGAATGAACAGGGCCCGCGACCTCTACGTGGACACGATCATTCAAAAGACCTTCGTCCAGGTCGACGAGCGCGGTACGGAGGCCGCAGCGGCCACCGTCGTGACGACCCGGGGCAAGAGCCGTCGGCCGCCTGAGCCGACCTTGAAGATTGACCGCCCGTTTGTGTTCCTCATCCGAGACAAGCCAACGGGCACGATCTTGTTTATCGGACGTATGGCGGAGCCTACCGAATAGGCGCGAGCCTGGCCTCAGATAGCCGAGCTGCCGGACTCGCCTGTGCGAATGCGAATGCACTCCTCGAGGTGGGTCACGAAGATCTTCCCGTCCCCGACCTCGCCCCCTTCGGTGCGGGCGGCCTCGAGAATCGCGTCGACCGTGACCTGCTTGAACTCGTCGTTGCAGGCGATGTCGAGGCGGATCTTAGGGACGAGCGCCGGGGCGACCTCCAGTCCACGGTAGATGTCCACGCGCTCGGCCTGTCCACGCCCGGAGCAGCGGGTCACAGTGATGCGGGTGATCTCGGCGGCGATGAGCGCCTGCCGAACCTCATCGAGCTTCTCGGCTCGGATAATTGCGGTAATCAGTTTCACGATTCTGCCTCGACCCCTGAAGGGTGTTTCGGTCCAGAGGGTGTCAGTTGGGGTTGAGCAGGCCGTAGCCGTGCTCTCCATGGAGGCTGTGGTCAAGCCCAGCCAGCTCGCGCCGCTCGTCCAGCTTGAGGCCGACGGTCTTGTCCACAAGCAAGAGCAGGACAAGCGTGCCGATGGCCGAGGCCAGCATGGCCACGACGACGCCCGCGGTCTGGTGCCCCAGCTGCGTGGTCAACCCGGCCTCTGGCACGTCCCGCAAGAAGAACGTGAGGCCAATCGCGCCGATGATGCCCGCCACGCCGTGGATCCCGAAGACGTCCAGCGTGTCGTCATAGCCCAGGCGATTCTTCATCACGATCCCCAGGTAGCTGAAGAGCGAGCCCAGGATACCGAGCACGAGCGCTCCACCGGGGAGCACGTCGCCGGCGGCTGGCGTGATGGCGACCAGGCCCGCCAGGATACCCGACACCAGGCCGAGGCTCGTCGCCTTCTTGTGGAGGAGACCCTCCAGGCAGATCCAGGTCAGCGCGCCCGCAGCGGCCGCGATCTGTGTCATGGCCAACGCCTGGCCGGTCTTGAGACCGCTCTCCACCGAGCTGCCCGCGTTGAACCCGAACCAACCGACCCAGAGAAGGCCCGCGCCGATCATCGTCATCACGAGGCTGTTGGGGTGCATGGCGACGCGGGGGTATCCCCGACGCGCTCCCAGGTAGAGAGCCGCGACGAGACCGGCGACGCCCGCCGAGATGTGGATCACGGTTCCGCCAGCGAAATCGATGGCGTCCCCCGTCAGGAAGCCACCGCCCCAGACGATGTGCGCCAGGGGGTTGTAGATCACGAGGCTCCAGAGCGCGATGAAGACGCAGTAGCCGCGAAACTGAACGCGCTCCGCGAACGCCCCAGCGATCAGCGCAGGCGTGATGATCGCGAACTTCCCCTGGAACATGGCGAAGACATACTCAGGAATGCCGCCTTCCATGATCGTCTGGTCAATGCCGGAGAGCATGACCTTCTCGGGGTCCCAACCCACGTAGCCTCCGATCGTCTCTCCAAAGGCCATCGCGTAGCCACAGACGACCCAGAGCACACCGATGATCGCCATAGCCGTGAAGCTGTGCATCATCGTTCCGAGGACGTTCTTGGTCCGGACCAGACCACCGTAGAACATGGCGAGACCCGGGATCATCAAGAGCACCAGCGCCGTGCTCGTGAGCATCCATGCGGTCGTACCGCTGTCTACTTCAGGCTGCGCGGCGAGAGCGGTGGAGGCGGTCGTACAGACGCCGACCAGCGCCAGGAGGGAGGCTAGGGGTTTCATGGGGGTCACCACTGAAAGTTAGAAGTTGAGCCTCCAACTAATGACCTGCCGCAAAAAAGGCAATACTGGAAATGACCGTTCTTGGAACTTCTCGGAGAGGGGCGCTCCCTTCCCCCTTCTCTGGTGCTCCCTAGCGCACCATCACACGTGTCATGCGGCCACCGCCTCCCCAACCAGTGGGGTTATTACACGCGCCGGGGTCGATGTTAGGGCCTGAGTTGCCCGTCACCGAGAGCCGCAGGATATTCCCGCTGAAGCTGCGCTTGTAGGGAACCCGACTCGCCAACCAGGACCCTGTTCCACAATTATTGGCCAGGTTGGGACCGCAAATCGCACCGTCGCTGTTGGCGAACGCCTGTTGAATACCGCACCCGCTGTGGGATCTTCCGTCCTGGAAGTTCACGAGGATGCTCACGTCGGCGATGCCGTGAGCGTAGGCCGAGTACATGACCTCGGTAGCCCCCAGCGTGTTGTTCCACTCCAGAGTCGAGGACGCCGCGCAGGCACCGCAGCGGTAAATCCCCGCTTCGTACCAGCCACCACCGCCATTGCCGAGGACGTCATTCAGGCAGTTCGCGCAACCGGAGGAGTACAGAA
>CALCNF010000547.1 GCA_937897815.1 uncultured Pseudomonadota bacterium
AGCAGCAGCTGTTGCAGCAGCGCCACCACGCAACATGGCGGATGCGGCAGCAGCAGCGCAACGACGCTTGGTACAGGCACGCCCTCGCCGAGCCGGCTGCGGACGGTCGCGGCCATCGAGCAGCGAGAGAGGGAGCGCGCGCACGCAGGAACGCCCTCGCGAGCGCATAGGTCGCCTCGACGGTCTTGAGACGCTCGCCGGCCATGAAAGGGCCACCATTCACTCCGTCACGGAGCAGGAGGCGAGCCGAGTCGGGACGTCTCAGAAAGTAGCGGGTCAGGTGCAGGGCGATCGTGTCGAGGCGTTCATCGTACGAGCCTCCATCCTGAAGCATACCGCTGATGATCTCGCTGAGCTCGCCGAGCACACGTTCGATCACAGCAAAATACAATCGTTCTTTGCTGCCGAAATGATGAAGAATCCCCGCCTTTTTCACCTGCGAATCCCGGGCGATTCTATCCAGGCTGGATCCGGCATAACCGTGGGCGGCAAAGACAGAACGGGCCGGTTCGATGATGGCCTCTCTGCGGCTGGGATCGGCCGGACGACCCGGTCTTCGCCTCGGGGTGTTTTTCTTGGTCATGAGCGCCTTATTGCATTTTTTTATTTATTTATCCAAACGGTTGGTCAATAAGTCTGCTCATCGGGCGGAGAGGACCGTCCCATCCCCAAAAACTTTGAAGCGAGTCACGCCTCAAGACACACACCTCAACAGGTCATCGCTTTTGTCCCGGGTCCCCTCTCCGCGACAAAAGTCTTCACCGACGCCTCCGGCCATAACCCCCCCTTCGGTTCGGCCTGAGCCGCGGTGTTCAAGTCACCCCTCGTGCACAGCACGAGCGGTGGCTAGGAGACCCCAGCGCACCGACCCCTCAGCTGGCGGTCTTTTTTCGAGAGCCCGTGTCACGCCTACGACACGGGCTCTCACCTTTTCTACTGTCTGAGCGCGGCCTGCGCTCAGACAGGGCGGCCGGGGAGCGCATCGTGGCAAGCGGCCGTCGCGACGCCGCGTCGGCTCACGGAACGCTCACCCTCCAGGGCGAGCCGCGTTCCAGGCTCCAAAACGATTCCGTTGAGACCTGGAGCCGTAGCGCCTACGTTCAACCCGTGAACGAGGCTCGACTTGCAACGTTGGATGAAGGGGCGCGACGCCCCACCGTGGTGATCGCGGGGGCGACCGGGTTCATCGGCTCCGCCCTGGCACCGCGCCTTTGCGAACGGTACCGCCTCATCGGGCTGTCGCGCTCGGCGGGTCTCCAGCTCGCCGGCGTTGAGACCGTCCGCCAGGTCGACCTCTTCTCGCGCAAGAACACAGAGGCGGCGCTCAAGGGAGCGGACATCGCTGTCTACCTGGTTCACAGCATGATGCCCTCCGCCCGGCTCGTGCAGGCCCACTTCAGCGACCTGGACCTCCTGTGCGCCGACAACTTCGCCCGCGCCGCGCGGTCTCAAGGGGTGCGCCACATCGTCTACGTAAGCGGACTCATCCCGCAGCAGGCGGAGCTCTCCGAGCACCTCCGGAGCCGGTTGGAGGTGGAGCACGTGCTGGCCGGCTATGGTGTGCCAGTGACCACGCTCAGGGCGGGCATCGTGGTCGGAGCGGGGGGATCGTCGTTCCAGATCCTGTCACGGCTGGTCCACCGCCTGCCGATGATGGTCTGCCCCTCTTGGACCGGAACCAAGACCCAGGCCGTCCACCTGGATGGGCTGCTCGCCGTCTTGGAGGCGGTGATCGACGAGGCGGCCCCGGTCACGCACACCTACGACGTGGCGGGCACCCGATCCATCTCGTACCAGGAGCTCATGAGCACCATGGCGCGTGTCCTGAACGTGCGCAGGTTGATGCTGCCCGTCCCGTTCGTGACCCCTCGCCTCTCGGGCCTGTGGGTCTCCATGACGACGGGCGCCCCCATGTCCCTCGTCGCTCCGCTTGTGGAGAGCCTGCGCCACGAGATGGTCGCGCGCGAGGACAACGCTGTTCGACACCCGGCCGAGCAGACCATCGAGGTCGACGCGATGCTCCAGGGCGCCCTTCATCAACAAAGCGAAGCCGCCAGCTCAGCCCCAAAGGCATTCAGGGGGCTGCGCAAGCGCCCTGGACCACCGACCGTGGTGTCGGTTCAGCGTATGGAGCTCCCACCAGGGCGCGACAGCGTCTGGGCGGCGGACGAGTACCTCTCCTGGCTCCCTCGAGGCCTGGGATGGCTCGTGCCCATCCGTGTGGTCTCTGTCGGAGAGCAAGTCGAGTTCCGAGTCCTACAGCGCGGACCGGTGCTGCTGCGCCTGGAGCGGCGGAAGACCGACGATCCAGAGAAGCGACGCGTCTTTCGGGTCCTCGGTGGGCTGCTGGCCCGTCAGACAGAGCGTGGCCGCCTGGAGTTCCGGGAGGTCCTTGATGGGAGGACACTCCTGGTTGGCCTGCACGAGTTCTGCCCTCGCCTCCCCTGGTGGATCTACCGCTTCACCCAGGCGGTCTTTCACGCCTGGGTGATGAAGCGGTTCGCGAAGCACCTCCGGCGCACCCCAGGCCTCGAGGCCTGAGCGCCCCTCGGCGTCCGGCTCAGGCGTTCAGGGTCGCCAGGAGTCCGTTGAGCGTGGCGCTGGGTCGCATCGCCTCCGACGCCTTGGCGGGATCGGGCTGGAAGTAACCGCCGACGTCCATGGCGCGTCCCTGGGCTGCGTTGAGCTCATCGACGATGGTCTGCTCCTGAGCGGCCATCGCCGACGCGAGCGGCGCGAAACGACTCGCCAAGGCGCCGTCATCGGACTGGCCCGCCAGGGCCTCCGCCCAATAGAGCGCCAGGTAGAAGTGGCTGCCACGGTTGTCGAGCTCGTTCACCCGTCGAGACGGGGACTTGTTCGTGAGGAGGTACTTCGTCGTGGCGTCGTCCAGGGTCTGACCCAGGACGCGCGCCGTCGGGTGATCATAACGGTCCGCGATGTGCTCAAAGGACACGGCCAGCGCGAGGAACTCTCCGAGGGAGTCCCAGCGGAGGTGATTCTCCTTCTCGAACTGCTGCACGTGCTTCGGCGCCGAGCCGCCCGCGCCGGTCTCGAACAGGCCGCC
>CALCNF010000548.1 GCA_937897815.1 uncultured Pseudomonadota bacterium
GCCCTCGTGCACATCGGGTTTGAAGAAGAGGCGCTTGAGCTGCTGGAGGTCTACAAGAAGGAGCCCTGGTTCTCGAAGAACTGGGACGCAAACTTCTATGCGGCGACCCTGCTGTTTCGGCACCGACGCTACGCGGAGGCGGTCCCGTTCCTGGAGGCCGCGCTGCTGCTCAACCCGGATGACTGGACCAAGCTCTGGCTCCGCCTGGCGCTCTTCGAGGAGACGGGCCCGGAGGCCGACGCACGGCGCGAGGAGCTCTTCGCGTTTGGTAAGCACATGGGCAAGGGGGATCCCGCTGAGTTCCCCTTCCGAGACAACTCGGACGCGTGGGGCGTTCGTCGATGGCACCTGGCGGGCGCGGTCGCCTTTACAGACCTGGACAACGACTCCTATCTCGACTTCGTCGGTAACGGCGTCTACGCATCTCCGGAGCTCTACAAGTACGTTCCTGGGAAGGGCTACGAGCGAAAGGAAGATCCCGCGCTCGACAAGATCGCCAACGTTCCCAGCGGGTGTGTAGCAGCGGACTTCGATAACGACGGTTATGAGGACCTCTACTTCGCCAGCGCCGCCTGGTTTGGCGCGGGGCCCAACAAGCTGCTGCGCAACGACCAGGGCAAGGGCTTCACGGACGTCAGCGATCAGGGAGACGCGGCCCTGGTCGACCAGAACTCCTGTGGACTGTCCACGCTCGACTACGACAAGGATGGTCTCCTCGACATCGTCGTGACCGGCACCAAGGGGGGCACGGTGCGTCTCCTGCGCAACACAGGTGACTTCGTGTTCAAGGACGTGACCCAGGACGTCGGGATGCGCCACACGCCGAACCCGACGGTCTCTCTGGCCGTGGGTGACTACGACAACGATGGTGACGCGGACGTCTTCTTGAACAGCGTGGGCTTCAACGTCCTCTACATGAACCAGGGAGACGGTACCTTTGTTGATGAGGCCGAGGCCCGTGGTGTGAAGCGCGGGACTCCGTTTGGCTTCGCCGCCTGGTCCTTCGACTATGACAACGATGGAGATCTCGACATCCTGGCTTCCAACTTCTCGTCCGACGGGAAGGAGGAGCTGTTGATCCTCCGCGGGTTCCACGAGAAGACGGAGCCCTTTCATCGCTACCAGCCCGCGGCGCTCTACAAGAATGATGGCACGGGGCGTTTCGAGAACGTCGGTCAGAAGGCCGGCTTCACCCCGGCGAACATCATGGGCGCGGCCTGGTTGGACATGGATCTCGACGGGGACCCAGACGTGGTTCTCGGTCCAGGCAGCCATCCCCTGGAGACCATCGAGCCGGTCTTCGTCTATCGAAACGATGGCGATGACGTGTTCACGAATGTCACGCCCCTGGACCACCCCCACTTCTACGGGAAGTTCCACGGCATGGCCTTCGCGGACGTAGACCGTGATGGAGACCCGGACCTCTACTTGAACAACGGCGGTGTCCTGCTCTCCGATCGCTTCCGAGATCTGCTCCTGGAGAACACCACAGAGGGCCGGCACTGGCTGCACATCAAGCTCGTCGGCACCAAGTCCAATCGATCCGCCGTCGGCGCGCGGGTCACCGTTCAGGTCGCCGGGCGATCGCTGCACCAGGAGCGCGTCGCTGGACAGGGCTTCTCTTCCACCTACTCCTCGTACCTGATCTTCGGTCTCAATGAAGACAAGGTGGTGGAGGGCGTGACCATTCGCTGGCCCTCAGGCCTCGAGCAGAAGCTCCCGTCGCTCGCCGCTGATCAGGCGATCGTCGTGACCGAGGGGTCCTCGGATCTGCAGCGGGTCTACTGAGTCGGTGGAGAAGACATCCCCACGCGGCCGAATGGGGCCTAAGGTGGCTCTGTGGGGCGTGATCACCCTCGTCGCCATGGGCCTGTATGGCGTCTGGATGCCCATGGCGGGGATGGAGAAGTTTCGCGCGTTCGTGGACCGCGGCGAGTGGGTCTCGCTCATCGCCCTGGGCCTCGCGTTTCTCTCGGCGTTCCTGACCCGCCACCTGGCGGCCCGGACCGGTCGAGTCGCGCGCCGGGCGCTCATCATCGGGACGGTCTGCGCCCTCGTCTCCAGCGGGGCCTTTGTCCACTATGTCTTTGTCTTCAGCTACCAGCTCCCCAAGGCGCCAGATATCGCCGTCGGAGACGCCGCGCCTGAGATCGTCGGGAAGGACTTCCTTGGCGACGAGTTCAAGCTCTCCTCCCTGCGCGGCAAGCCCGCGGTGGTTCTGTTCTATCGCGGGCACTGGTGACCGTTCTGTTGGCGGGAGCTTGAGGGTCTCAAGCGCGAATATGAGGCGTTCCAAAGAGAGCGAGCGACCATCGTGGCGATCTCCGCTGAGGAGTCGACCGATCAGGTACGTCGGGGGGACTGGATCCCCGATGGCTTCGTCTTCCTGCCCGATCCTCGGGGGCGCATCATCGCAGACTGGGGGCTGAGCCACCTGACCTTCGGAATGGACGTCTCGCGCCCCGCGCTGTTCGTGCTCGGGCCCGACGGACGGGTGAGCTGGCGCCATGTCACCGACAACTGGCGCCGCCGTCCGAGCCCCGAGGATGTCCTGAGAGCGGTCCGTTCCGCAGGAGCGTCGGTTCAACCATGAGCGCTTGGTCGGGATCTCCCAAGGGAGCGCGCCTCACGGTCGAGGAGCGCTGGTTGGCGCTGGTCGGGCTCCTCTGGACGCCCTTCACGGGAACGTACACCTACCTCTGTCATGGCGCCGGAGCTCCCGCGGTGATGTGGATCGGCAGCGGCCTGATGACGGCCTATGGGCTCTGGTTGGCTGTCCTCGGCCCCCTGTGGCTGCGTTGGCGACGGGGTCGAGAGCGCTACCAGATCGACGGCGGCGGTCTACGGGTGCTCGGACCGGGGGATCGCGAGCTGCGTCGGATCGTCACCCACGACATCGCGAGCGCCTGGCTCGAGCCCGGTCCGGGACGGACTCGGCAAGTATGGGTGCGGTCTCGAGGCGGCGACATGGAGGTCATCTTCGTCGGGATCCAGGCCGGCTCGAAGGATGAAGCCACCCTTCAAGCGCTCCTCGCTGAGCTGGGCCGGGAATCGTGATTCGAGTCTCGGAACATGGTATCGAGTCCCTTGTGAACTATCGCTCTGTCCTGCTCTGCGTCTTCGCGACGCTCA
>CALCNF010000549.1 GCA_937897815.1 uncultured Pseudomonadota bacterium
CAGACATCGGTCGAGCTCCACGAGGGCTTCGACGCGCGCCGCGTCCAGAGCGCCCTGGCGAGCGGCTCCATCCAGCTGGTCTCCCTGGTCCCCGAGATGCTTCGACGGCTCCTCGCGCTGGACGCGACCCCCTCATGGCCAGGTCTTCGAGCCGCCCTGATCGGAGGGGCGGCCTGTCCTCCGGAGCTCCTGCAAGCCGCCTCCGAGGCGGGCGTGCCGGTCTCCACGACCTGGGGCATGACGGAGACCGCCGCGCAGGTGGCGACCACGGCTCCCGGTCGAGCGCCCGTCGCGGGCCTGCCACCTCTGCCCTTTACGCGGGTGCTCCGCGAGCCCGATGGGCAGCTTCGCGTCGCCGGTCCTCAGGCAGGGGGGCGCCCGCTTCTGAGCGGAGACGCCGGGCGGATCGTCGAGGATCACGTGCTCATCGAGGGTCGAGTCGACGGAGTGATCACGAGCGGAGCCCTGCGCATCGACCCCGAGACCGTCCGTCAGGCGCTGCTCCGACAAGAGAGCATCCAAGAGGCCCACGTGATGGCCCGTCCGTGTCCTACCTGGGGCGCTCGTCCCGTGGCGGCGCTGGTCCCGGCCTCCGAGCCCGAGACCGCCAGTGAGCTGCGGGCGAGGCTCGCTGAGGACCTGGACGGTCCACAGATTCCCGACGCCTGGGTCTGGGTCCGTGAGCTGCCGCGCGGACCCATGGGCAAGGTCTCAGGAGCCCGCGTCCTCGAGCTCCTCGAGGAGGCCGAGCCCGGCGAGGCCCCGACGCATCTCGTCGGGAACCGGGATCGACTCGAAGCGCTCCATGTCTACGAAGACGTGAACGTGCCGGGCGCGCGCCCGGACGACGCCGTCCTCAGAGCCGGTGAGCGTGAAGGCGAAGGTGAGGCTTCGAGCTCCCATGGACTCGACCGCCACGGAGACGGTCAGGCGCTCGTTGAGACGCATCGGCCGCTCGAAGTCGGCGTCGGCGTGGACGAGCGGCATCCCCCAACCCAGGTCGTCAAAGACAGACGTCCAGGAGGGGTCGATCGAGAGCAACAGCTCCTCGAAGGCGATATGGGCGTACTCAAAGACCCGCCCGAAGAACGCGATCCCAGCCCGATCAACCTCATGGAAACGAACGGTGACCTCGTAGGTGAAAGCCATATGACGAGCTCCGCGAACCAGAGTGAAACACCCGGCGTCCTCGACGCCATGTCCCTGGAGGGGACCCGATGAGAAGGACCCTAGAAGTCGCCGTTGTCAACGGCAGCATGAAGAGAACCGACACGGAGGCCGTAATGGAACCTCTGAGCTTGGTGTCCCGACGGGAGGGGCTCGGCAGCCTCGCAGACCGACTGGGTGAGATCCAGTCGTGGCTGGCCAAGGACCTGGGTACTCTTGAGGCGCTCCTCGAGTCGTCGGCGAACGTCGAGGGCGACCTGGCAGAGCGCGCCGCGGCCCACCTCCTGGAGCGGCCCGGAAAGCGAATCCGACCGCTCTGTGTCGTCCTGGCTTCCAAGCTCGGCGACGGGCTCGACGAGGATGATAGGGCCGCTATCGAGAACCTCGCCGCGGCCGCGGAGCTCGTCCACGCCGCGACCCTGCTCCACGATGACGTGATCGATCTGGGCACCGAGCGCCGCGGAGCGCCCACGGCCCGCCTGCTCTTTGGAAACCCCGCGAGCGTTCTGGGTGGCGACCACCTCCTCGTGGAGGCGCTGCGCCGCGTCCGAAGCGCGGGCCACGACCGTCTGCTCGGCAAGCTCCTCGACGTGGTCGGTGAGATGGTCGCGGCCGAAGCGATCCAGCTGGAGCGACGTGGACGCTTCGAGGCGGACCGTGAGGCCTATCTGAACGTCGTTCGAGGCAAGACCGCGGTCCTCTTCGAGTGGTCCATGATCGCGGGAGGGACGGTCGCGGGGCTCGACGGCGACGCCCTGGCGCGCCTGGGGCGCGCAGGGATCCAGACCGGCATCGCCTTTCAGATGGTCGATGACACCCTCGATCTGGCAGAGAGCGCGGGCGACACCGGGAAGGACACGTTGCTCGACCTGCGCGAGGGCAAGCTCACGTGGCCCCTGATCATCGCCTCCGAGCGCGATCCATCCCTGGTCGAGGACTTCCAGGCCATCGCAGACGATCCAGGTCGACTCGACGAGGGCGACTTCGTCGGTGAGCTGCGACAGCGGATCGTAGCGACCGGCTGCGTGTCGGCGACCCTGGAGCGGGCGATCTCCTGGGCTCAAGACGCCCGCAGCGAGATCTCCTTCCTGCCCGAGGGACCCGCCAGAAGGGCGCTCGAGACGGTGATCGACATCTCCGTTCGGCGAACACTGTAGAGGAGGACGGATTATGAGAACACGTATCCTGACCCTGAGGCCTGGAGCCGATCTGGACCGACTCCAATCCGCGCTGCGCGGGCTTGGCGTGTGGACACAGGCGCTCGCGAGCGGCCGTGACGAACAGCGAGCCCTGACCATCGAACCCCACTCACGTCGGGTCGCTGACGATGTCCTCGCCTCTCTTGAAGGCGTGCAGAGTCTCCTGGCCGCGCCGACGAGCACACCCAAGCTCGACGCCATGACCGGGGCCTCGATCCTGGTTGGAAAGCTGGAGATCGGCGGCGGCGCACCTCCGGTCCTGGCGGCTGGTCCCTGCAGCGCCGAGAACCCCGAGCTGGTGAACCGCGCGGCCGAGGACGCGGTGCGGGCTGGTGCTCGACTCCTGCGAGGGGGCGCCTTCAAGCCCCGCACCAGTCCCTACGCCTTCTCCGGATGTGGGACGGAGGCCCTGAACTGGCTCCGAGAGGCCGCGAACGCCCACGGTCTTGGCCTGGTGACCGAGGTCATGAGCGAGCGAGACGTCGACGCCGTCGCCGCGGTGGCGGACCTGGTTCAGGTCGGGTCGCGAAACATGGCGAACTTCGCCCTCCTTCGGGAGGTCGGTCGCGTCGGAAAACCGGTCCTCTTGAAACGGGGACGAGCGGCGAGCATCGACGACTGGCGACAAGCCGCCGAGCACCTCCTCCACGGGGGCGCCTCGGGCGTGATCTTCTGCGAGCGAGGCGTCGCGGGAACGGGGGAGCGCCCAGAGACGCGCAACACCCTCGACATCTCTGCCGTCGCCCTGCTCAAGCACGTAGAGCGCTCGGTCGTCTGGGTGGATCCCTCCCACGGGGCTGGGCGACGCGACCTGATCCTTCCCCTCTCGCGAGCCGCGCTGGCCGCGGGCGCCGACGGTCTTCTGATCGAGG
>CALCNF010000550.1 GCA_937897815.1 uncultured Pseudomonadota bacterium
GCGCGAGCGCGAGCGCGAGCCACCACCCAGGGGCCAGCTCCTGCGGTGGCTGCGCCATGCGCGCGATTCGGACCATCCCGGGCTCCGCGCTGCTCTTCAGTCGCACGAGGCCGGACGCCCAGAGGATCGTAGCCTCCCCGTCGGGCTGCGCGCCACGCACCACCAGGGTCTCTTCCTTTGCCCTGAGGCTCGCGTAGCGTTCCAGGAGCAGCTCGTCGTCTTGCAGCCCCTGCAGGCCCTCAGCCTTGTGCCGCTCCGTAACCGCGGCCCCACGCACGATACCGAAGGCGTCGGCCTGGCCGGAGGCGACGACGACTACGTCGAGCCCCTGGGGCGTATCCGAGGGGATCTTCAGTTGCCCATCGGCCTCGGCCGCCTCGATCCATCGGCTGGCCTCCAGTCCGAGGGCATCGAGCTCAGCCAGACGCGCCTCTCGAGCACCAAGATAGCGGCCCAGGCCCACCGCGGGGGCGAGCACAACCAGGCCGATCAGAACGGCTGAGAGGGCAACGGCGACGCTACGCAGCCTCACCTAGCGACCTCGCTTACTGATGTCAGCCTTGACCTTGTCCTGCGCGCTCTTGAGGGCAGCGTCAGGCTTCTTCTCCCCGTACACGATGCCCTGCAAGGCCATGTCCATGGTCGACCACACGAGCTGCATCTCGGGACGCGCAGACATGGGGACCGCGGTAGCGGCCTGCTCAAGGAACACGCCGAGCATAGGGTCGGCCTTGGCGCCAGCCTCGAGAGTCTCCCGGTGGGCTACGGGCTGCTTGCCCTTCTCCATACGCACCTTCGCCGAGCTCGCTCCAGCCAACAGGCGGGCCGCCTCGATCGCGGCCTCCTTGTTCTTCGACTGCCGGGAGACGAACACCGCCTCGACGCCCAAGAACGGCTTCGAGAAGCGTCCCTCCAGGGATGGAATCACGGCGACACCCACGTCCAGAGACTCGCTGAGCTCCGCGCGGAACCATGGACCGTTCAGCGCGACGGCCGCCTTGCCCTCGTTAAACAGACTGCTGACCATGAACCCGGTCATGCCGCTCGGGAGGACCTTATGCTCCTTATGGAGGCTGCGGACCCAGGCCGCGGCGCGACGCTGCCCCTCGCTATCGAGGGCAGGCTGGCCGCCCTCATCGAAGACGACGCCGCCGAAGGCGTGCATCCAGGGGGCGTGGTTGTAGAGGAGCCCGGCCTCAGCGACCAGGCCGTGAACTCCCGGGTTCGCCTTCTGGATCTCCACGAGCTTCGGCACGAGCAGATCCATGGAGACGGGGACCTCGGGGAGCAGCTTCTTGTTGTGAAACAGCACCAAGGACTTAAAGGCGAGCGGGAGTCCGTAGAGGTTGCCCTCATGAACCAGCGGCGTGACGGTCTCCGGAAGGAACCAGCGCAGGGTCTCAGAGTCGACCGCCTTGCTGAGGGACTCCAACAGCTCTTCCTCAGCCCAGGCGCCGATCATGTTGTGTGCGAAGATAAACAGGTCCGGGCCCTGCCCTCTCGGAATGGTGATGGTCACCTTATCGACGAAGGGGTCGTAGGGAACCGCCTGAGCGCGGATCTTCACCGACGTGCTGGAGTCGTTGATCCCGGCGACCACCTCCTCCAAGGCGACCTTCTCAGCGGCGCGATAGGCGTGCCAGAGCACCACCTCCACCGCAGGCTTAGGGGCCTCGACGGCCGCCTCGGCTGCCTCAGAAGCCTCGGCCGAAGCGGGAGACTCGGCCGCAGGATCGGCCGCGGTGGTCTGCCCTTCGCCATCTGCACCAGGCTGGCCACACGCGACGGTCAGGGTGAACGCCAGGCTCACGAGCCAGAAGAGTTGAAGCCTCATAATGTCTCTCCTCGCGACAGGCGATCGCCTGCCTTGTCGAAGAAGTGAACCTCCGCCCAGTCAAGGCCGAGGGACAAAGAGTCCCCGAGGGCGACCGGGTGGTCGCCGCCGAAGCGACAGATCACGGTACCGCTGCCGCAGCTCACATGGGCGAAGGTCTCAGCGCCCATGCGCTCAACGTGCTCAACCGATCCGTTGAGCTCACCGTTGTCATTGACGATCGAGAGCGACGAGGGCCGAACACCGAGGGTCAGCTCACGCTGCTCTCCGAGCCCCTGCCGCAAGGCCTCCAGTTCGACCTTGGGCAGCTCGATCCGAACCGAGTCGCCCTCAAACCAGCCGGCGTCGCCTTCAACCTTGAGGGCCCCCTCGATCATGTTCATGGAGGGTGTGCCGATGAACGAAGCGACAAAGCGATTCGCGGGAGCCTTGTAGACCTCCATCGGCGAACCGAACTGCTGCAGGCGGCCCTGATCGAGAATCGCGATGCGATCCGCGAGGGTCATGGCCTCGACCTGGTCGTGGGTCACGTAGATCATCGTGGCGCCGAGCTGACGATGCAGCCGAGCGATCTCAAGGCGCATCTGGCCGCGCAGCTTCGCGTCGAGATTGGAGAGGGGCTCGTCAAACAGGAACACCTGGGGCTGACGCACCAGGGCGCGTCCCATGGCTACGCGCTGTCGCTGCCCACCGGAGAGCGCCCTCGGCTTGCGGGCCAGAAGATCATCCAGACCGAGGGTCTGCGCGGCCTCCTGAACACGCCGGTCGATCTCATCGCGAGGCGTCTTCCGCAACACGAGCCCGAAGGCCATATTCTCCCGGACGGTCATGTGCGGGTACAGAGCGTAGCTCTGGAAGACCATGGCGATGTCGCGGTCCCGGGGGTGCACGTCGTTCACCCGCCGATCTCCGATGTGCAGATCGCCATCAGTGATGTGCTCCAGGCCGGCGATCATGCGAAGCGTCGTCGACTTGCCGCACCCACTCGGGCCAACCAGAACGACCAGCTCGCCGGACTGGATCTCTAGATCAAGAGAGTCCACCGCGAGGACGTCGCCGTCGTACCGTTTCACAAGGCCCTTGAGCCTCACATCTGCCACAGCACGTCACTAAATCACCAAACAATCACCGGGCAATGACCAGGAATCACCAGGCTAAGC
>CALCNF010000551.1 GCA_937897815.1 uncultured Pseudomonadota bacterium
AGCCGATCAGCAGGCCGCCGATGATGGCGATGTTGGACAGGTTACTTCCAAGAGCGGCCGCTGGCGCGAGCTTCGTGCGAACCCCAAGCGGCCAGTAGCCGTAGGCGTGCTGAAGCGCGTGCCCCACCTCATGAGCTGCGACGCCCGCCGCGGCGACAGAGCGCCCCGAGTAGACCTTGGGAGACAGGCGCAGCACCCTCTTGGATGGATCGTAATGATCCGAGAGAAACCCATCGACCTGTTCGACCGTCACGCTGCTGATGTTGGAGCGACGCAGGATCTCGCGCGCGATCTCTGCGCCGGTCTTTCCGCTCGTGTTGGTGACCTTGTCCCACTTCGAGAAGGTGCGTTTCACCCGCGCGCTGGCGATGAAACCGATGGAGGCCGTGACGACCAGCAAGAGCATGTAGAGGGGATCCAAGATCATGAAAGCGGTCCTGTTCGACGCGGTGATGCCTTCACCATAGTCACCAGCATGCGACGCTCAAGACCCGAGTCGCAATCCAGAGCGACCTGGACCCAGGCGACCTATTACCGTAGCGTCGCGCGCCATGAAGCTCCCCCTTGCCTCGATCTCACTGGGTCTGCTGCTCGCGCTCAGCTGTCTCACGTCCTGCGCGGACGAGACGACCACCGAGGTGACCGAGCTCTCCGTGAGCCAGGTGGTCGAGGTGGACTATGGGTCCATGATGGCGGGTGTCGCGGAGGTCGCGACCCTCAACCTCGACGTGCTCGACACGGTCCCGGATCTGGCGACGAACCGGGAGCTGTTCCAGTGCGCCTCGCTCTATCCAGCCCAGACGCGCTTGACCGCACGAGAGCTGGAGAGCGCCGGTGCGGGGGAGAGCGCCCTGTCCGTGATCGCCCGGTTCAGGACCCAGGGAGACGCCCAATGGGTGCCGCTCGCGACGTTCGATAGCACCGCCGAGCCCTCTAGCGTCCTGACGCCCCTTCCGGGGGTGGCTTCCGCTTTGGATACCCAGAAGCTACAGGTGGCGCTCCTTGGGCAGCCGACGCGCATGGTGCTCCACCTGGAGGCCGAGAGCGCCGAGCCGCTCGAGCGCCTCGCTCTCTCGCTGGAGCTCACCTTCTTCTTCTCGTCCGACCCGGGGGGCTGCGTTCCCGATGCCCTGGCCGTCGAGCCGAATCAGGGAGACGCGCCCTTCGACGACGCTCGGTAGCGCTCCAGGTTCTCCTTCGCCTTGGCGTAGGTAGGATCGGCGACGAGGGCCCGCTCCAGCAGAGCGATCGCCTCGTCGGTCTTACCCTGGCGCTGGCGTGCCGCCGCGAGGTTCAACAGCGCCGGGGCGCTCGTGGAGTCGAGCGCCACCGCTCCTTCCAGTACGCTGGCGCCGAGCTCGATCTCCCGTCTCATCAGGTGCCAGACACCGCGGAGCCGGAGTACGTCCGAGAGCGAGCGGCGCGAGCGAAAGGCGAGAGTGTGGTCCCTGGCGAGGCCCGCGAGCCCCTGGGGAAGCCAGTCCGCTTCCTCGACGGGCGATGCCCTCGTCGGGGCCGCACCATCAAAGCGATAGAGCGCTCCGTCAGGCCTCAATCGACCCGCAATGGGCCCATCGAGGCGACCATCACCGAGCTCCCAGACGACCGGTCTGCGCTCGGCTTCCATGGAAGCGAGGGCGTAGACCCGACCCTGGAGCGCCTCTCGAGGCAGATCCAGTGCGCGCTCCGGAAGGGTCTCCACTTCCTTGCTGTACCGTCTTCGCACATGGGCTTCGTCCGGGATGTGCTGCTTGACCAAGGTCATCAGATCAGGCCTGAAGCCCTCGATGCCCTCAAGATAAAGGCTCTGACTCGCCAGGTGATCGGAGCTGGCCAGGACGAGCGCCCCCGGGGGCGCAAGGCCGAGGGTCAGGCGCGCCCAGGATCCGGCGGCGGCGTCGCCCGCCCGATCGTCCATTCGATGCTGTCCAACCCACAGGAGAGCGACCACGGCGACCACGGTCCAGAGCGCACGACCCGCTCCCTGAAGCCGCCCGTCACCCACGAGCAGCGCCACACCCAGGGCGACGGCCCAGGCCCCTGGAACTCCGGTCTGGAGATCCGCCTGACCCATGGGATTCAAAAGCACACTGAAGGCCAGGTCGACTCCCAGCAGCAGCAGCGCCGCGCGAGCCGCGGGGCTCCGATACTCCCGCGCCAGGCCGACCGCGACCCCGAGCAACAGCCACAGGGCGCCGCCGCTCGCCAGGGCCGCCCAGCGTCCCAGAGCGACTCCATTGGCCGCGGCGCCAACCCCCATCTCCTCCGCGAACGAGGAGCGTATCCCTGCGGCGGTCAGGTGGTCGATCAGGCCCATGAGAGAGGAGGGGTCACCCCAGTTGAGCCAGGGATCTCTTGAGGCCGCGGCGGGCAATACCAAGACGATCGCGGCGCCCGCGACCACCCAGGGCCAGAGCCCGAGCACAAGACGACCCTCTCGATGGCGCAGCCAGGTCAGGGTCCAGAGCCCCAGGCCTGCGAACACGAACGTGGCGTGGGCACCTAGACCGAGCCCGCTCACCACCGCCGCGACCTCGTATGCCGGTCGCTCCCGCACGAGCAGCCACGCGAGCAGTGCGATCCAAGCGGCGTTCAGAGCGTAGACCTCGACCAGCCCTGCGTGGAGCCAGACGACAAAGGTCGCAGGAAACAGCAGCGCACCCAGCGCCGATCGCTTTGGACAGGCGCCTTGACCGATAGCGACCGAGCTGATGAGCCCGGTCGCCAGGGCGATGGAGCAGGCCGAGAGGAGCGCGAGGCGAAAGGGAATGGAGCCGACGGGCAGACTCGCGAACAGGTGGCCGAGGATCGTGAACAGGGGGAAGCCCGTTGGATGGGGCACTCCGAGGCCCGCGGCGGCCACGGACAGCTCCCCGGCGTCGTACCAGGTCACGTCCCCGTGAATAAACGGCAAGACCGTGACGAGCACCGCGGTCCCCAGGAGCACGGGCACCCGACTGGGTGCCCGTTGAGTCTCCAAGGTTCGACCGTCCGACGCGCTCACGGGGAGCTCACGGGCGCAGAAGCTCGGCTCCGTGAACCATCACGGCGCGCTCGCCATCGTTGCTCAAGCGAAGTCCACCGGTGATCAGCACGCTGCCCGCCAGAGGTCCTGAGGAGATGACGGCGCTTGAGGCCCCAAATCGACCAGACTTCAGATCGTAGGCCTGTGGCTCCAGGCCACCATCGACGGCATGCACGACCTGATCCGACAGGCCACCGTTGGCGCGAAGGCCACCAGCGATATAGCAGGAGCCGTCCGCGGCTGGCGCGACGGCGGAGCCCAGGTTCGCACCATAGCCTCCTTCATCGGCCAGGGCGGTGACCGTGAGGTTCCCCGAGATCACGTCCAGCGTGACCGCATCCAGGGGTCCGACCCCACCGGCGGAACCCGAACCGCTCACCAGGTCATCTCCGCAGAGGCCCGGCCAGGAGATGGCGCCGGGCAGCTCGTCCGCAGAGAGCTCCACGGGCTGCGCGGACTCATCACCAGGGACGATGATCTCGGCGACGGCGCCGGAAGCGTCGTTGCCGCCGATGACCAAGACCTGATCGCAACCGTCGGTGCCGAGGCAGAGAGCGGCCGCGCCAGCGCGACCCGCGCTCAGGGCCGTAAGGCTCGAGCAGTCGACACGATCCTCTTCGTCATAGGTACAGCGATGAACGGCGTTCGAGCGGATCATCGTACCTCCATCATCGATCCAACCGCCGATGATCAGGAGGGTCCCCTCGCTATGGCTCAACACGGTCGGCATCGCCACCGGGTCGAGGGCACCGCTCGTCACCGTCCCGGACCCGTCGCTCGTGTTGAACAACAGGACCTTACCGCTGAGGTTATCCGCCTCTTCATTCAGGCCGGCGAAGTCCAGACCCAGGTCTTGCCCAGAGCCGCTCACGTCCAGCCGAACCGACTTCACGCCGCCGACATAAGCCACCTTACCGGAGCCCAGGGAGGCCAAGCCCGTCAACCCGTGACCCGGGTAATCGGGCAGGTGGATCCGCATGGTATCGAAGAGCCCCGTGGCCGCGTTGAAGCGCTCAAAGGACCAGTCGTCCGCCACCAGCCAGTCGCCGTCCTCGCGGCTGAAGCCTCCCATGAGGACCACGTCCCCATTCTCGGCCTGCACCGCGTGACCCAGGGCACGAGCAGAGCTCATGTTCAAGGGGAACGGATGATTGAGCATGCACCAGCCCGCGACCGTGTCGCACGTGGAGCGGACGTGCAGGCCCGTGCACTCGGCGTCCGTCGTGCACGTGGGCACGCACCAGTGCTGGAGCTTCACGCCATCCCCGCTCGGGAGCTTGCGGCAGACGCCGACCGCGCCCTCGACGACGTCACAGGATTCGCCCTCGGTGCAGAAGTCCACGGCGACCGCGGCGCTCGAGCTGATGTTCAGACCCTCCGGGAGCGCCGTGGAGGCGCCCTCATCGTAGACGGGAATGAAGTAACGCCCGGGCTCCTCCTCGGAGATGGTGACATCGCCTCGGAGGCCGATCGCCACCCGCGAGTCCGCCTCACAACTCGAGGCGTCGAAGGCCTCGAAGAGGATGGTGCGGCCATCGCCGGGGCTCAGGAGCGTGAGCTCGAACGTCGAGGCCTCATTGAGCAGGCATCCGGTGTCGAACTCCGGCTCCCCATCCACGCCATCGACGAACACCTGAAGACGGAACCAGCCGCCTCCCGAGTAGGGGAGCGTGACCGTGATCAGCCCCGAGTCTCCACCGCCTGAGTCGTTCGACGAGCTCTCGCATGCGACGAGAAGCCCAGCCAGCAGCAGCGCGATTGTGATCGTGATCGTGCGCATCATTGTGCACCTCCCAGGGCTCGAATCGCCGGGTCGCGCCAGGCCTCGGAGCCGTTAATCGTGACGAACACGCGACCCGCTTCCTGGTCGGCTTCCTCGCCCGAGTTCGCGACAGCGATCGCGGCCACCGTCCCGATCACTACGGCGCTAACGCCCGTCCAGAAGGGCCAGTCCTTGTACCAGACCCTAGGTCCGGAGTCGGCGGGGCTCGGGGGCGGAGCCACCGGCGCCACGACCGCGACCGGCTTGGGGATCGCCTTGAGCTTCACGACCTTCTTCGTCGTGGCGCCGGCCGTAACCTCGATGGAGAACAGCTCTTCCAGGTAGCCATCCTTGGCGACACGAACGCTGTACTCTCCCTCTTTCTTCTTCAGGCGGATCTTGCCGCTGCCCGCGTACTTACCGTTCACGAAGATACGGGCGGCCTTGGTCTTCGACTGAATCACCATACGCCCCTTGGTGCTCTTGGGGCGGGGAGGCGCACCGAAGACCCGGGACAACACCTTGTCCAGGCGACCCGCCAGCGCGGTCTCCGAGCGAAGCTGGATCGACTTGTTGTACAGGGCGCGTCCGTCTGCGACCCGGATGGCCCGGACGATGAAGACGACACCCTTATCGTTGCCGTCGACCTGGACGTAGAAGATCACGTCCGCCTTCTGCTGCTTGCCCAGCTTGGCGAGACAGTCGGCGTCCACGTCGAAGCACTCGAACTCCATCATCAGCTCATCGATGGCGGTCTCGACCGGCTTGACGAGCGTCTTGTCCGGGTACTTGGACAGCTTGTTCTGGATCACCGTGAACAGATCCGCCTTGTCCTTATCGGACAGCTTGTTGCCCTCGACACGCATCACGAGGACTCGCTGCTTGGCGTCACCAGCCGCGAGCGCTACGCTCGGTAACAGGCTGCTGAGCAAGAAGACAAAGAGCATTAAAAACAAGGGCCTACGACGCATCTGCACCTCCGAGAGGGGTCGCGGTGTAACACCGCGGGAGGGTAGCCGCTGCAGGCCGTTCCGTCAATTTGCTACGGAGGTCCATCCGTGCCCGTTGAGCGCCCGTGCTCGAGCCTCGTTCAGGGCGGTGGCGCCATAAGGAGGTAGACGTGCTGCACGCCCTCCTC
>CALCNF010000552.1 GCA_937897815.1 uncultured Pseudomonadota bacterium
GGGCTCTTACAGGTCCAGCCCTTCTTGGGCTACAGCATGGCCTGGAGCGTCGCGCGCTCGCACGTCCTGGGGATCACCCAGCCAGGCGAGGTGGAGCTGGAGACGGACATCATTGACTCCCAGATTATCGCTTCTGGGCGCCTTCTCCTGGGCCTGGGCATACACGCCTCCTGGGCCGAGCTGGGCTTTGAGGCCGCGATACCCATGTCCGACGAGGACACCAACATCCCCTCGTATACGACCCGCATCGGCCTTCAGTTCTAGGCTTTAGGCGGCTGAGGCTGACGTCAGCGCCTCGGGCTCAGCGAAGGCTGAAGCGAATCTCGGCTTCACCGATGCTGATCACATCGCCGTCGCGCAGGAACTGCTTGGTGATCTTGGACCCGTTCACCAGGGTCCCATTCGTAGAGCCGAAGTCGGTGAGCTCGAAGCGCATCTCATCGATTTTCACGCCCGCGTGACGCTTGGATACGCCGTTGAACGGTAGAACGATCGAGTTGCCACCCACGGAGCCTATGGTCGTGTTCTCCTCCGTCAGGTAGTACTCCACCCCGGCATTAGGCCCGGCCGTAACCAGCAGCTTGCCCTTGAAGCTGCCGCCGGTCTCCTCGTAGTCACCAGACTCCTGAGCGCGATTCGCAAACATGGAGATCAGCTTGACGATCAGCCAGATCGCGAGGAGCCCACCGAGCCCCCAGCCCAGCCAGAAGAGGAGATTGCCCCACTTGAAGGCGGTCTCGCCGATCTTCACGCGCTCGTCATACTCGTCCTCGAGAATCCGACCGCCCTCGGTCTCCACCTTCAGGCTGATCTTCACGGCCTTCTCAGATCCGTCGTAGTCCTCATTGGGATAGAAGCGGAGCACGTACTGCTTCTGGAGCTCCTCACCGAGGTTCTCGAGTGTCGCCGGCACATCGTCCATATGGGACGGCTTCACCTCGCGGTAGATACCGCCGGACTTGGTCGCCAGGGTTCGCAGGTTCACGAGGGGCTCAGTCGTGTCCAGGCTGAAGCCGACCGCGTAGATCTTCACACCGTGCGTTCGGGACGCAGACAGGATGCCTTTGATCTTCTTGTCGATCTGCGCCTGCCGCGAACCGTGCTTATCCTTGCCGTCGCTCATGACGAGCAGAATGCGCCTGCGTGGAAGGTTCTCAGCGTTGCCGATCTTGTCGTCGACGACCACCTTGATCGCCTTGTAGAGGTCCGGCGCGATCACGTCACCTTGGAGCGCCTCGGTGGAGCGTCGCGCGTTGGTGCCGATACGCTCAGCGGTCTTGTCGTGCTCCTCCGACCAGTCATCGATGGTGCGGTGACCCTTCTCGTCGTACATGAAGACCGCGATCTTGTTGTTGGTCTTCTCGAACTTACGGGCGAAGGCCGCGAAGCCCTGGCGCTCATACTTCAAGACGCTCGGGTCCTCTGCCGAGTCCTCATCATCGCCCTCGGGGAGCTCTGGAAGGGGCGCGTAGGACTGATGAGCCGCCATGAGGATGGCCACGGCCACCCACTCCTTGGCGGTCGCCGCGGTCTCGATCTCGACGCGACCCGGAACCTCCTGGTTGTCGATGAAGACCTTCAGCTTCTCGGCGGCCAGCCCGGGGATCACGTTGTAGTCATCATCGAGTAGGTCGACGAACAGGGAGATCTTGCCCTCTTCCACGAAAGAGGACCCGTCGATGTAATCCACGTCCACCCGAGCGCCCGCGTGGACACTTGTGGGCGTCAGCGCGACGAGAACAGCGGCGGCGGCGAGGGACCGCGAGAGCGGCGAGAGAATAAAACTGGAGACGGTCGAGAGCTTCACGCCGCCTAGTATGAACGCGAGGTGCGGGATGTGCCAATTTGCCCCTCCGCGCGCGCCTCGCGCCCCCGCACTGCGAAGCGCGTATGCACACTGGTGTTTGCCGCAAACAGGCTTCCATGGTGCAATAGCGGGGCGTGCTGACCCGATTGGGAGGAGCATCCTAAGCAGATGATCTACGATTTCTTCGCTCGACTCGTTCGACAACGAGTCCAGGGTGTCCAGATCTCCGCCAAGTCGAAGGTCTACTCCGCTCAGGCGCGCGCCAAGAGCAAAGCCTCCACCGCGTTCAACAAGACCGTGGATGGAGCGGGAAACAAGGCGAAGGGTGCGGTCATTGGTAAGAACTCCAAAGACGACCAACCAGCCAAGAAGAAGAAGAAGAAGAAGATGGGACTGTTTGGCCGAAAGAAGGACGAGAATCAGACCGCTTCTGAGGAGCACACCCAGGATGAGGGGGGCGACTTCGGAGAGAAGACCCAGTTCATTCAGGTGGGCCCCGACCGCCCCAAGGAATGCGTGGGCTGGATCGTCGCCCTCAATGGTCCGCTGAAGGGCCAGGACTTCCGTCTCGTGACCGGAAAGAACGTGATCGGGACAGCGGCTGACTGCGATATCGTCCTCACCGACCAGTTTATGTCCGCGCGCCACGCCGTGCTCCGTCATGAGGAAGGGAGCTTCGTCCTCCTCGACCTCGACAGCACGAACGGCTCCTTCGTCAACGATAAGCAGGTCTCGAAAGAGGAGCTCATCGACAACGACCGAGTCCGCCTCGGCAAGAGCGACCTGAAGTTCAAGTCCCTCTACTAGGTTGACGCGCGGCGGCTCCGCTCAGGCGGGCTGGTAGAACCAGACCTTGAACATGTTCACGTCGCGGTCCGCCGTGATGGGCGTCACCTTCACGCTCAAGAACGTGTCTGTCACCGACTCAGCGCCGAGCTTGTAGGGCCAGTTCCTCCACCTGAACTTGCGATCGTCACCTTCGCAGATCCAGTTGGCCGTCTTCTTCCCGTTGACC
>CALCNF010000553.1 GCA_937897815.1 uncultured Pseudomonadota bacterium
ATCGCCTCCTCACCCACATGGGAGAGGAGGAAGAGGGTCCAGGAGGGCTCGTGGACATCGGTCATGGCTCCCACGTCCTCGTCATCGACGGCAAGGGGCAGCTTCGCGGCATCCACGAACCTATCGAGCCCAACCGAAAGCAGCTCCTCAAAACGCTGGATATCCTGGCGAGTGAGCGCCCATGAGCGCCCGAGCGCGAACCGAGCAACAGGCTCCCCCTCTGAGGCTCTTGTCACCCTCGCGCACGCGTGCTACTTACCCGGGCGTCGTGTGCTGCATCGGCGGTTCATCTCCACCGTCAGCCTACGAGGCGACCGCCGCGCTCCTGTCGCGCGTCCGGGCGCGGACCCCGAAAGACTCCCCCGATCACACGTAAGAGGGCCCTGTGGCTCAAATCTTCCCTAGCTCATTCGATACTGTCGTCAGGGCCGTTGCGGTCCTCGTCGGTCCGCTCGTGCTGTTCAGCGTCGTCGGCTCCCTGTGGTACTGGGGCTCACCTGAATACACGGACGTTGGCTATCAGCCGACGCAGCCTGTCCCGTTCAGCCACAAGCTTCACGCTGGCGAATTGGGAATGGACTGTCGCTACTGCCACAGCACCGTAGAGGTCTCAGCCCACGCATCGATTCCGGCGACTGAGACCTGCATGAACTGCCACAAGATGGTCAAGGCCGACAGCGAGGCGCTCGCTCCGGTGCGAGACTCCTACGCCAATGACACCCCGGTCCGTTGGGTCCGAGTCCACATGCTCCCCGACCACGCCTACTTCGACCACAGCGTCCACGTGGCGGCTGGCGTCGGATGTGCCTCCTGCCACGGCCGCATCGATGAGATGGAGGTCGTCTCGCAGCAGGAGCCTCTGAGCATGGGCTGGTGCCTCGACTGCCACAACAACCCTACACCGAACCTGCGCCCTCCGTCTGAGGTCACGAACATGGCCTATGACCCCCAGGAGGCCGGATACAACCCTGCGGCCGACAGCAGTCGAAAACGTGAGGTAGACCCCCCCATTCACTGCTCGGGGTGTCACCGATGAACGAGGAGCATTTCCCAATGCTGGATCACGACCTCCGCGATGATGAGATGGACCGGCCTGGTCGCGGCTTGAACCGCCGCCAATTCCTGGGCGGTATGGGCGCCACAGCCGCCGCGGCGGCCTCAACTGGCTCCCTGACGGGCTGCATTCGAAAGCCCGTCGAACACATCTTGCCGTACAGCCGCCGACCGGAAGACCTCATCCCCGGAAAGGCCATGTACTTCGCTACGGCCATGAACATCGGAACGAGCGTTCAGGGGCTCCTCATCGAGAGTCAGGACGGCCGCCCCACCAAGGTGGAAGGAAACCCCAACCACCCGGTGAATCGTGGCGCAGCGAGCAACACGGCTCAGACCTGGGTCGCCGACCTCTACGACGCCGACCGTGCAGGAAAGCCCCTGTCCAAGGGCGTTGAGGTCGAGTGGGCCGCCGCTGACGCGATGCTGGCGGACGCCGCCAAGCGCCTCGGAGATGGCGCGGGAACCGCGCTGCTCATCCCATGCCTGCCCTCGCCCACTTTCCAGCGCCTGGTCGCTAACCTACGGACGAAGGCGCCGAAGGTCAGCGTGTACCGCCATGACCTCACGGACTCGCCGAACGCGCTCGCTGGCGCCGCGATGGTGGGGATTCCTGGAACGACCTCGTCGCACGATCTGGAGAAGGCCCGGATTATCGTCTCATTCGACTCCGACTTCATGTCGACGGATGGAGACAGCGTGAGCAACGCTCGCGGCTACGCCCTGGGTCGTAAGATCGACGACATCAAGAGCTGCAACCGGCTCTATGTCGCCGAGGCTCGCCACAGCCTTACCGGAGCCACGGCAGATCACCGTCTGCGCATCCAGTCCAGTCAGATTGTCACGGCCCTCCAAGCCCTGGCTTCCGCCCTGGGCAACCACGGAGTGAGCGTCCCTGGAGCCTCAAGCGTCACGCCCCCTGGCACCAGCGCCAAATGGATAAGCGCGGTCGCCGAGGACCTGGCCGCCAGCAAGGGAACGAGCGTCGTCATCGTCGGCGAGCGTCAGCCCGCGTATGCACACGCGCTTGCGACCGCTATTAACGCTGCGCTCAATAACGTGGGTAAGACGGTGACCTACCGTCCAAGCTCCGACACGCCGAACGTGGGAACGGCTTCGGACCTCAGCTCCGCCATTCTTGACGGCTCGGTCGAGCAGCTCTTCATTCTCGGAGGCAACCCGGCCTACACCGCTCCGGCTGATCTGGACCTGGGCGCGCTGATCTCGCGCGTCCCGCTGTCCGTGCATGTGAGCCTCAGGCCGAATGAGACGACCGCGAACTGCACGTGGCGACTCCCGCTCGCGCACGGCCTGGAGTCCTGGGGCGACCTGACGACCCGGGGCCAGGTGACGAGCATCGTGCAGCCGCTGATCGCACCTCTGCATGGAAGCGCGCTCACGGAGACCGAGGTCGTCGCCCGCCTCCTCGGAGATACCAGCACCGCTTATGACCTCGTTCGCGCCACCTGGCAGGCTTCGGCCGAGGGCCCCCTGAAGGGAGCGAAGGCCCAGGTAGAAGCGGCTCAGAAGAAGGTCGAGACTGCGCAGAAGCAGCTCGATTCGGTTCGAGAGACCGCGGCGACCGCGGATGAGAAGTCCAAGAAGAAGCGAAAGAAAAAGCGAAAGGCGACGGCCGCCACGGCGGCGATCGCCGCTGGCGTAGCGGCTGCCGAGGAGGCCCTGGCTCAAGCCAAGGCAGACGCCAAAGCCGCTCAGGATCAGGTCAGCAACTTCAGCGCTGTCGCGGCCACCGCGTTCGAGACGGCGTGGCGACGAGCGCTCCACGACGGCGTGATCGCGCAGACTCTGGCACCCGGCGCGCCGCCGTTCGACTGGAAGGCCTTGAGCGCCGCACCCGCGGCGCCGGCTGCGGCTCAGGGCATCGAGCTCGACTTTGCTCTCGATGGCAACATCCTCGATGGACGTTACGCCAACCTGGGCTGGATGCAGGAGATGCCCGATCCCGTGACCAAGCTCACTTGGGACAACGCGGCGCTCCTGAGCGCGGCCACAGCGGAGTCCCTGGGCGCGACCGACGAGGACATCCTGCACATTCGCTATGCGGGCCGTCACCTGCGTATCCCTGCCCTCGTGACGATCGGTATCCCGGATGGCTCCGCGGTGCTGGCGCTTGGCTACGGACGCGAGTCTGGCCGAGTGAGCAAGGGCGTCGGCTCCAATGCCGGTCTCCTGCGGACCTCGAGCGCTCCGTGGTTCGGATCGGGCGCGACCATTGAGGTGGACCGCGTCGGCGGACCCACGTCAGCGGGCCATAAGCACCCCCTCGCGATCGTTCAGGACAACAAATCCCTGCACGTCAACGGCATGCGCCGTCCAATCGCCCGCGTCGGCGACGTAGCGGATTACGAGAAGCAGCCTGACTTCGTGAACAACGACGAGCTCCTCCCACCAGAGAAGATCAAGTCCCTGTGGACCGAGCCCAACGAGAGGGATGGCCACCAGTGGGGGATGAGCATCGATCTCAACGCCTGCAATGGATGCAACGCTTGCGCTCTCGCCTGTCAGGTCGAGAACAACGTCAGCTACGTGGGCAAGCGTGACGTCCTGGTCGGTCGTGAGATGCACTGGCTGCGGATCGACCGCTACTTTGATGGCACCGATGATGAGCCCGAAGCCCTCGCGCAGCCGGTCCCGTGCCTGCAGTGCGAGAACGCTCCTTGCGAGCAGGTCTGCCCGGTAGGCGCCACGGCGCACAGCCCGGATGGCTTGAATGACATGGCGTACAACCGCTGCATTGGCACGCGATACTGCGCCAACAACTGCCCCGCGAAGGTCCGACGCTTCAACTATCGAAACTTCGCCAAGCAGAATGATGATGAGCTTGGACCGCTCTCCTTCCTCCACAGGAACCCGGACGTCACGGTTCGATTCCGCGGTGTGATTGAGAAGTGCACATTTTGTGTGCAGCGGATCAACGAGGCCAAGATCGAGGCCAAGCGTGAGGGGCACGGAGTGATCCCGGATGGCGCTGTCGTCCCGGCCTGCGCCCAGACCTGTCCGACCCAGGCCATCGTGTTCGGCGATATCAATGACCCGAACTCGGCGGTATCGAAGTCCAAGGCGAGCCCTCGTGATTACGTGCTGTTCAGCGACATGAACATCAAGCCCCGAACGAGCTTCCAGGCTCTTATTCGCAACCCACATCCGAAGATGAGCTAGGAGCTCTTGATGACTGCCCCTACCACACGCTTCGCGCTCTTCACTGCAGGCCTGCTTCTCGCGGCCTGCCAGGGTGATCTTTCAAGTGAGCCCCCGGTTCACCTGAACCAGAATATGGACCAGCAGAACCGCCACGAGGCCCAGGAGGAGACGTCGGTCTTTGAGAATGGTCGCGCCATGCGTAATCACCTTGAGGGAACCGTGCCCGTGGGCAGCCTCCGCGAAGACCCGCGCATCTACGCCGGGAAGACGGCTCAAGGCGACTTCTTGAAGACGTTGCCTGCCGAGGCCCCGAAAGGCGAGAAGCTTGAGCTGACCAAGGAGCTCCTGGAGCGCGGACGAGAGCGATACGACGTGTTCTGCACCCCCTGTCACGACGCCCAGGGCGGCGGCAAGGGCGTGGTCGTCGACCGCGGCATGATGCAGCCTCCGAGCTTCCATGATGAGCGCGTCCTCGCGATGCCGATTGGCCAGCTCTACGACGTGGTCACCAACGGGGCCCGAAACATGCAGCCCTACCGGACGCAGGTGAACGTACGAGATCGCTGGGCGATCGCGGCGTACGTCCGCGCTCTCCAGATGAGCCGACGAGCGCCGCTCTCGGACGTCCCGGCAGATCGGGCGGGCTCCGAGCGTTGGGGCACGCGCTGATCCATCGCCGTCGCGTCTGACGCGTCAGCCGAACATGAGCCGCGCCAGGATCAGGCTCGCTAGCCAGAGCAGCGCGCCGAACGCGGGAGCCCATCGGTCGCTCCCCGACATGCGCAGCCCGTTACGAACGGCTATGGCGAGAACGAGGACCGAGAGCGTTCGGTGGAGCATGGGTACGGATGCCCGCGCCGCGACGAAAGTCGCGAAAGCGACGAGAACAGGCGCAAGGCCCCAGATTCGCTGCTCTTTTGAGCGCCGGCCCCAGCCTTGAAAGGCCGAGAACGCGAACGCTAGCCAGCCTAGAGAGCTGAGGATCACGAAGACCTTGAGCATCGGATCGCTGGGTAGATCGGGGATGTTTTCCGTCATGCAGCCTCGCTTATATCAGACGAGTGGCGCACCCTCTAAAGAGGGTGTTGCGAATCCGTCCTCTGTTCGCTATTGTCCGCGCCGTCCGGCCCCGACAAGGATTAACTCAATGAGGCAAGTCTGCTCGCGTCTCCGACGCACCCTCGCGACTCATACAGTCAACAAGCGGTCTGCAACTTCGTTGCTGCTAATGCTCATTGCGCTGCTCTGGAGTGGCATGGCGTTGGCGCAGGGCTCGCCTGACCCATTCGGCGGCGATACCGAGTACCGGACCGTGTTCTCCGAGGACTCGCCAATGGCGTGGCTCTCGCCGCGAATCATCATCTGGGTCCTCGCGCAGCTGCACCTTCTCTTCGCGGCCTTTGTGCTCGCCGTGCCCATGTTCGTCGTGGTGATCCAGTTCACCGGCCTGGTCTCCAAGGACGAGGAGCAGGCCAAGAAATACGATAGCCTGGCGTACGAGTTTACGAAGCTCCTGACCACCGCCTTCTCGATCACCTCGATCCTGGGCGCCGTGTTCACCTTCTGCCTGATTGGACTCTACCCGAGGCTCTTCGGATACCTGGCTGAGGTCTTCGGACCGACCATGTACCTGTACTCGATCATGTTCTTTGGTGAGTCGTTCTCGCTGTACTTCTACTACTACGGCTGGGGTAAGTTCCGGTCCAAGTGGGCCCACCTGGGAATCGGCGTTCTCCTCAACGTCTTCGGCATCACGCTCATGCTGGTGGCCAACGCCTGGACGACCTTCATGATGGCCCCAGACGGCGTCTCAGAGACCGGAGCGGTCATCGATCGTTCGGCGGCGTTCTTCAACTACCTGCTGCACCCGATCAACATCCATCGCCTCATCGCAAACCTTTGTTTCGGTGGCTCCATTGCGGCCGCATATGCCGCCTACAAGTGGCTCACGACGAAGGACCCGGAGAAGCGAGCTCACTACGACTGGATGGGCTACATCGGGAACTTTATCGCGATCCTGTTCCTGCTCCCCCTCCCCTTCGCGGGCTACTACCTCGGCTTCGAGATCTACGCCTTCAACCAGCAGCTCGGCATCTACATGATGGGCGGCGTGCTCTCGTGGCTCTTCGTCCTCCAGGCGGTGTTGATCGGCGCGCTCTTCTTCGCAGCCAATTACTATCTATGGCTGGGTATGGACCGTATTCCAGGGTCCGAACGCTACCGCGGATGGATCAAGTTCCTGCTTGGCGTCGTGACCGTCTGCGTCCTCGTCTGGGCGACGCCGAAGTCGTTGATCCTGACATCAGCAGAGATCGACTCCATGGGGGGAACGAGCCACCCGATCCTAAGCCTCCTTGGTGTCATGAGCGCCAAGAACACGGCCGTTAACATCCTCATCCTCACCACCTTCCTGTCCTTCCTCCTCTACCGGCGTGGCAACAAGATCCCGACGGTGCCGTGGGCCAAGACGGGCTCGATCGTTCAGGCCGCTGTCTTCGGCATCGCCGCTGCTGTCGTGGTCTTCATTGGCGTCGGCGGCTATCTACCCGAGCTGTGGCTTGAGTCGACGAAGCGCGTAGCCATGTCGCCCTATCAGGTGATCGCGGTGCTGGTCTGTATGGCCATCGTGATGCCCATCGACATCATGATGCTCCGAGGAG
>CALCNF010000554.1 GCA_937897815.1 uncultured Pseudomonadota bacterium
CGCCGCCGTAGCCGCCGCCGCCGCCGCCGCCACGACCGCCGCGACCACCGCCGCCGCCGCCGCCGCGCTCGGTTGCCTTGTCGACGCGAATGCTACGACCGTCGAGCTGGCTGTCTGCCAACTCGGCCATCGCGGCGCTCGCCATCTCGGCGTTCTCGTAGGTCACGAAGCCGAAGCCACGCGAGCGGCCCGTTTCACGGTCCTGAATCACTTTCGCCTCCACGACGTCGCCGTAAGGCGCGAAGTGGGCTGCGAGGGTCTCGTCAGTTGTGGCCCACGCGAGGCCGCCAACAAAAAGCTTGGAACTCAAAATCTCTCTCCTCAAATTGCGCGCCACCATGGCGCCCACAAAGACGGCACTGAATGCCGGCGCGCTGCGGCTCTTCCGCCCAGCACGCCGCGCGCTTTTAGCCTTCCAACCCCGATCACCACAAGCTTCGAGTTAAAAATTCTCACCTGGAGGTGTCGAAAAGCCCGATCACGCGAGGCTAGCGGCCACCGATTCCGCGACCTTGAGCCCGTCGATCGCGCTTGAGACGATCCCGCCTGCGTAGCCCGCTCCCTCGCCCGTTGGGTACAGCCCCGGGATGGTCGGCGACGCCAGACGCTCGTCGCGTGCCATGCGAATCGGACATGAGGTGGTCGTCTCCGTGGCGATCAGGACCGCCTCTTCGGTTAGAAACCCGGGCATCTTCCGCTCGAACTGATGCACAGCGCGGGCGAGGGGGTCGACGATCCGAGACGGCAGGAGCTCATGGAGATCTGCCGCGGTCAGGCCGGGGCGGTAGCTGCTCTTGCTCGGTAGATCGCCGGGCGCGCGACCGACGAAGTCTGTGAGCCGCATGGCTGGAGCACGGTAACCTCCCCCTCCTGCCTTGAAGGTCGCTCGCTCCAATGAGCGCTGCATCGCCACGCCCGCCAGGGGGCCAAACGCCGCGAGATCTCCCGCGGATTCGAGGAAGAAGTCCTCCGGCTCCAGGGTCACCACAAGCGCGGAGTTGGCCCACCTCGAGCCCCGGTTCGAGTTGGACATCCCGTTCACGTTCAGGTGCTCTGGCTCCGTGGGGGTCGGGA
This sequence comes from uncultured Pseudomonadota bacterium, assembly GCA_937897815.1. Taxonomy (GTDB): domain Bacteria; phylum Myxococcota_A; class UBA9042; order PHBI01; family CALCNF01; genus CALCNF01. Next base: position 1,075 of record CALCNF010000554.1, read on the forward strand.
TCACGAAGCCGCCGGGGCACATGCAAAAGGAATAGACGCCGCGCCCGCTCACCTTGGCCGTGAGCGCGTAGCGCGAGGCGTCGAGATCCGGATGCTCGCAAAAGGCACCGTACTGAATGCGATCGATCAGCTCCTGGGGGTGCTCGACCCGCGCTCCGATCGCGAACGGCTTCGGGGTCATGACCACACCTCGGCTGTGAAGCATCTCGAGCGTGTCACGGGAGGAGTGGCCGGTCGCGAGGATCACGGCCGGCCCGAGGATCTCATCGCCGTCCTCCAGATGGACCCCCTGCACCGCGCCACGATCGTCGAGGACCAGATCGGTGACCTTGGCGTCAAAGCGAAGCTCACACCCCCCGTCCTGCAGGTACGCTCGGATCGTGCGAAGGAGCTTGATCAAGCCGTTGGTTCCGACGTGGGGATGCGCCTCGAAGAGGATGTGCTCAGGGGCCCCGAAGGCCACGAGGTCTTCATAGACCTGTCGTACACGCCCGTCCTTGATCCGCGTGTAGAGCTTCCCGTCCGAGTAGGTGCCCGCGCCCCCCTCACCGAAACAGAGGTTGGACTCCGCGTTCAGGCTCCCCTCGACGCGCAGATCGCGCACGGCTCGGTTACGGATCTCCACCTGGCCGCCACGATCGAGGAGCACCGAGGGCTGCCCCTGGGCCAAGAGCCCTAGAGCCGCCCAGAGCCCCGCGGGACCGGTCCCAACGATGATGGGCATGGCGCCGGAGACTGGTCGTCTCAGGTTCGTAGGGTAGTCGAGCGAGGGCCGCTGATCGACGTCAGGAGCCGTGTCGTCGAGCCAGACATCCACGGTGACGATCCGCCGGGGCGGCCTCGCTCGGGCATCCAGGGAGACCTTCACCTTTCGTACACCCGTGATCCGCTGGCTGGAGACACCGAGGGACTCGGCCGCCAGGGTCTTGAGGCGCGCGTCGGACTCGCCGAGCGCCAGCGTGAGATCGCGAACGCGCTTGGGGGTAGGCTCAGACATCCGACCAGCCTACCGCGGCAAGGACCTTTTGGGTGAGCCTGGAGAGCGGCAATGAGCTCACAGAGGCATGGTCGACCCACCTCAACTCAGGATATCCCCGAGCGACCGGCTCTCCTTCGGTCACCTCGATCCCGTGGACGACGAGCCGGAGCTTGCGGTGGGTGAAGACGTGCTCCACCTCCCCAAGCCGCTCGCCGACCTCGATGCTGACGCCCACCCGCTCTCGCCACACCTGTTCGAGAGCGGCGGGCGCCGAGAGTCGCTCGGGCCAGTCTCCGCCGGGGACCTCCCAGAGTCCGCCGAGGAGCCCATCCTCCGGGCGTCGAGCCAGGAGCATCCGTCGCTGAGCGTCGAGGAGCAGACCCGCGACCGCCCGCACCTTCTTCGGCCGGCGCCGAGGCCCTTTGATGGGGTAGCGCTCGACCTGGTCTTGTGCCCGGGCCCTGCAGTCTTCGCGCAGGGGACAGCTCGGACAGCGCGGAGATCTCGGGACACACACCAGGGCCCCAAGCTCCATCATCGCCTGGTTGTGGGCGCTGGGATCCTCGGGGTTCACGAGGTCCTCGGCGACGCCCCACAGCAGCCTCTGTCCAGCGGGCTTGTCGACGGGCTGCTCGAGGGCGAGCAGGCGAGAGAGAACCCTGGCGACGTTACCGTCCAGAACCGGGGCCGGGATCCCGAATGCGATGGAGGCGATGGCGCCCGCCGTGTACCGACCCACCCCGGGAAGCTCCAGGAGCCCCTCGACGGTGTCTGGAAACGCCCCCTGATCCGCGACGACCCGCGCCGCCGCGTGGAGCGCTCGCGCACGACGGTAGTATCCGAGTCCCGCCCAGAGACCCAGGACCCGCTCCTCGGAGGCCGCGGCCAGCTCGCCGACCGTCGGGAACGTCTCCTGAAAGCGCTCAAAATACGGGATCACCGTGTCCACCCGCGTCTGCTGCAGCATGATCTCGCTCATCCAGACCCGGTACGGCGTCGGCTCCGAGCGCCAGGGGAGAACGCGTGCATGGGCACGGTACCAGGCGCCCAACCGGTCACGAAGATCAGGAATAGAAGCCAGTGTTGTGGGGTTGCTGCTCATCGTCTCATGAGCCTGCACGCGCAGGTCTTCGTTGACAATCATAGACCGTCGGCCCAACTATGCCGGCGCTCGGTAGCGCCCAGATGTTCGTTGAATCGCGCCGCCCAACAAGGAGAACACCATGAGCCGCATCCTCTTCTCGCTTTCCCTGATCACCATGATCGCCGCGTGCGAGGCCCCCGCAGACAACCCCTCGGAAAAGCCGGCTGGCGCCGCTGAGTCCGCGACCCCAACGGCCGCCGACAAGGCGCCTGAGGCGAAGCCGACGACCGCCGCCAACGCCCTTGAGAAGAGCGCGCCGGCCACGACGGCCATCGCCGCCAAGGACGACGCCCCCAGCTCGTGCGGCGGCGGAGAGAAGGGCAAGAACTGCGCGAACCCCGACTGTGTCTACGGAGGCGAGAATAAGCTCAGCCCCGAGGACCCCAACTGCCCCCATGAGATCGACGAGACGGCGACGGCGCAGGCCCCTTCGAAGGCCCCAAACCACTTCGGAGCCGCCTTCGCGCTCATCGCCAACCAGCCGCTCTCCAAGAGCTTGACCGCGACGGCCGACACCCCGATTCAGGTCACGGGCACCATCGACAAGGTGTGCAGGAAGAAGGGCTGCTGGATGGTCCTCAAGGACGGAGAGAGCCAGGCGCGCGTCCTCATGAAGAACTACGGCTTCACCGTTCCTGTCGACTGTGACGGAAAGCAGGCGGCTGTCGAGGGTACGATCAAGACCCGCGTCTTCACCGAGGGTCAGGTCAAGCACCTGGCTGAGGACGGCGGCGAGGATCCGACGAAGGTGAGCGGCACCCGAACGGAGTTCGTCATCACCGCCTCCGGTATTCGCATCCAGGGCTGAGCGAGCACGTGAGCCCTCGAACGCTCAGGGGACTCACGCTCCTGCTCGTCTTTGCGCTGGCCTTCTTGGCCTGCGGAGACGAGCCTGAGTCCGCCCCGGAGTCCGCGGAGCCCCTGAGCTGCGTCGTGGGCTCGTTTGCCCTCAAGAAGCTGAGCCTACCCGAGGCGAGCGGCGCCGCGTGGGTCTCGGGAGCGCTGGGCGACGGCTGGCTCGTCGTAGCGGACCACGGCAATGAGGGCCGGGCGGTTCACGTCAGCCCAGACGGGGCCGAGAGCGCCGAGCTCGAGTTGCCCCTGGATATGGGCGCAGGGGATGACCTGGAGGGCCTCGCGTGGTCACCTCAGGGGAGGCTCGTCGGGCTGACCTCGGCGGGCTATCTGCGCCAGTGGAGCCTCGAGGTGCACCCGCCTCAACTCGCCCAGCTCGCCCAGGCGATCAGCGATGACGGCGAGTGGATCTGCGGAGCCCAGGAGAACAACTGCGGACCCAACTGGGAGGGGCTGTGTCTCGACCCAGAGCCCGCGCCGGGTGGCTGCGCTGGCTTCGCCGTGAGCAAGACCCTGGGCGAGCTCGTCTGCTTGAGGGAGTCAGGAGCCGGCTTCTCCCTCGACCCCGCCGTGCGCATCGAGGTGACAAAAGAGGGCCGGCTGTCCGGGTGCGACTACGAGCTCGTGGCACCCCATCGCCTGATCGTCGCCGGCAATGACAAGAGTCAGAACGCCTTCTGGGAGGTGCTCGACTCGCGGACGCCCGAGGACGCTGAGGTCGAGAAGCTCAAGATCGAGGGCACCCTCAATCAGGAGGCGGTCGCCTTCGGTCCCGAGGGCAGGATCTTGAGCTTCGGAGACGAAGAGACGATCACGGGCGAGGGCTCCGCGATCGTCTCCTTCACCTGCCTCTAGTTATCGGCGACGTCGAAGCGGCCAGGCCAGGGCGAGGAGCCAGAGGACCGGCCATGGGGCGCCACCTCCAGAGCCCTGGCATCCGGTCGACGCGCTGCCGCTTGAGCTGTCCTCGACAGCGGGCTCACCGGCTCCAAGGGGATCATCGCCGCTTCCGCCCAGGTTCGTGACGTCGGGGTCATCAGCGCCGCGATCTCGTGGATCGCCCGGGTCGACCGCGACACATTGGCCCGCCTCGCAAGCAGAGCCGGTCTCACAGGTCCCGCACACGCCACCGCAGCCATCGTCTCCACAGACCCGACCCTCACAGGCAGGGGCGCAGGCCGGCGGGTCGATGCAGGTGAAGCCCACGCCGGGCTGATCGCCACACTCTTTGCCCTGGGTGGCGCAGTCGAAGGACTGCACCTGGTTGTCTTCGCACCAGACGACGACGCTGCCCTCACAAGTCCCGAAGTAGGTCAGACCGCCGCAGCCGTCGACCTTCTCGCACTCGCCGGTGTCGCTGCACAGCTGACCCTCTGAGCAGGTGCCGCAGGAACCACCGCAGCCGTCATCACCGCAGACCTTTCCATCACACTGCGGCGCGCAGGTCTGGGGCACACACAGCCCCACTGCGTCGCAGACGTCGCCTGCGTCACAGGTCCCGCAAAGACCACCGCAGCCATTGTCGCCGCAGACCTTGCCCGCACAGTCGGCCTGGCATCCAGTCTCGATGCACTGGCCCTTGTCATTGCAGCTCTCGCCCTCCGAGCATGCGCCGCAGACACCGCCACAGCCGTCATCGCCGCAGCCCTTGCCCTCGCAAGACGGCTCGCACACCGGCGAGTCGTCAATGCAGACGCCCTTGGTGTTGCATGAGTAGCCAGGATCACAGGTGCCGCACTGACCGCCGCAGCCATCATCACCACACGCCTTGTTCTCGCACTCGGGAACGCAGAGCGGCGGGCTGCACTGGCCGGCCACGCAGGTGTCGCCATCATCGCAAAGCCCGCACACGCCACCGCAGCCGTCATCGCCGCACGCCTTGCCGCTGCAAGCCGGCTCACAGACCACGCCCGCGCAGATTCCGGCCGCCTGATCACAGCCATCGGCGCACGTGCTCCACTCGCGCACACGGCAGCCCGCTCCGGCGGGCTCGGAGCACGTCCAGGCGTGCGTGCCCTCCTCGCTGCATCCATAGTCTCCCGTGTCACACTCATCGACGCAGAAGTCACCGCAGTACTCCGCTTGGTAGCACCAGTAGTAGTCCTCCGAGGGGAACCAGCCGCAGCAACCCGAGGGGCAGTTCTGCTCTACGAGCTGTCCGTCGTTGCAGTAGGCCATGTAGCCGTCATCGCACACGCCCTCCCACGAGACGTCCCCGCAGCCCTCCTCGGGCAGATCGACGCAGACACCGCCGGTGCAGGATTGGTCTTCATTACAGGACCCACAGGTGTCGCCACAGCCGTCCCCGCCGCACTGCTTGCCCTGGCAGTTGGGCACGCAGACCGGCGCTACGCACTGACCCGCAGGATCGCAGGTCTCAGCGCCCACGCAGGAGCCACAGGAGCCACCACAGCCGTCCGGACCGCAGTCCTTCCCACCGCACGAGGGCGAGCAGGGGTTCGTGATCTCATCGCAGGCGTAAGGGGACTCTCCCGAGGGGTCGGCCCCCGACTGTCCACAGTCATACCAATCGTTACCGTTGTCCCATCCGCAGGACTGGCAGGACTGGGTCACCAGCTCCCCCTGATCGCAGTAGGTCAGGGTCTTGCCGTCGCAGCAGCCCGTGTAGGTGATCCCGTCGCACGGGTCCTCACCGGGCAGGGGGCAAGACTGGGTGCAGTCATTGCAGCCGCACAGCCACTCAGGGCCGTAGCAGACGGGCTCAGAGCTCTGGCCGGGCGTGCACACGGAGTCATATCCACCCTCGGGCGCCTGGCAGGTCCCTCCTGAGCAGACCCCGTCTCCGATCCACGGGCCTGTAGGCAGATCAGGGATCGTTCGAGTGATGCAGTGGATCGCGCCGGACCAGAAGGAGAGCTCGGTCGAGTCGATCCAGATGTGCTCGTGGTCTGGCATCACCTGCTCCCACTTGTTCTCCGCCTGATTTCGGCTACCTACCCAATCCGCGTAGGTCGTCGCGGGCCACAGGTTCAGACCGTTGATGAACGTGGAGTTGATGTAGGTAAACGGGACCGAGCCCGAGTTCGTGCTCCGGTGTCCCGGCATGACGAGTCGTGGGACCGTGAAGCTCTGGCCGTTGGGCTTGGTGTAGTTCTCGATGAACTCCGCGGTGGCGTCCAGACGCAGCGCGTTGGTGGCCTGCACGCCGCTGCCGATACACTTGCCCGATTGGCAACTGTAGCCGCTCGGACAGGGGTTGTTGGTCCAGCATGAGAGCACGGTGTTGGCCGTGGGGGTGCCGGCCGCGTCGAAGGGCGCCTCGTACTCACCGAGCAAGACCGTGTTGTCGTCGACCACCTTGAGGTACATGTCGATGTGGCCGGTGCCGTCGTCGGTGATCGAGTAGGTCACGATCGTGTCCTTGCAGCCCGCGTACTCGGCCCAAACGGCCTTCAGCTCCTGAGCCTCCGGCGTATTCTGGAGGTCCTCAAGGGCCTCCAGGTAGTCCTGCTTGGTCTTCTTGCCGTTGGTCGTGAACGGCCAGTCATCGAGGGACGTATCGCAGAACTGATTTCCCGCCTCGCAGCTCTGGTTGTACAGCTGGCGCGTGCCGGTAAAGCAGATCCCGTCCGAGGTCGTCATGAACGTCCCGCCCTCTGTGCTCAGGGGCATGCGGTAGGTGTCGGCCGGGGCGCTGTAGCCGAGCTGCGGGAGTATGCGCCCGAGCCAGGTCGGGATCCCATCATCGTAGGGACGATTCCAGTAGTAGCGGAAGTCGGCGAAGGCCATGGTGTTGTCCGTCGTGCGAACCAGGGGGAGCGGACCGGAGTCGATGAACCAGATCGAATCCAGAGGCTCGACGATGAAGCGGACCTTCTGCTCGATAGCGCTGGCCGAGAGCCCCGCCTGCTGCAGCTCCTGGGTGAGGAGGTTGGCCGCGGACTGGCTGTCGACCAGGTACCAGACCTCAGCGACAGAGGCCGCGTGCTTGCCGATCTGGACGGC
>CALCNF010000555.1 GCA_937897815.1 uncultured Pseudomonadota bacterium
CCCGGCCGCCAGGGCGCGCAGCAGCTCGACCTCAGCCGGCTTCACCACCCCGTCTTCGGTCGCGATGGCGCAGCACGCTACGAGGAGCTCCTTCTTGTTCTTCGGGAGCACCTGGTCGAGGGAGAGGAGCGCGATGTCGAGGTGCTCGGGGCGGCAGCGATCGCGCGGGAGCAGCTCGATCTCCACGCGGCCCTTCAGAAGCTCGGCGCCCGCCACGAACGCCGACTTCACGACCTCCGGGTCGCGATGGCTCGCGTACGCCTGCGCGGAGAGCACGCGGGAGCAGTTCTCGCTCAGCTGACGCAGCTTGTAGCGTCCGGCGCGGAACGTCTTGGGTCGACTTGAGGCGTTCACGATCTGTCGTTCGACGAGCCTCCGCAGCAGCCACTCGAACAGGCTCGTGTGATCGTCCATCCGCTCCAGGCTCGATACGTGCTTCGCGAAGGCGCGGAGCTGGGAGACGGAGAGCGTCCTCAGGGCGCCCAGGGTGATCTCCGCTAGGGGCAGTCGGGACTCGACGGGGAGGGCCTTGAGTAGGGGTAGGACGCGAGCGGTCTCGGCCACCATCCCTGTCTCGGCGTGCTCCGCAAGGTAATCGCGCTGTCCCTGGGCGACGGAGGGGTTCTCCTGGATCAGAAATCCATAGACGACCGCGCGCGCGCCGTACGAGGTGCGGGCGAGCTCCAGCAGGGGCTCCGGGATCGCACGCCTGAGCTGCCGCGCTCGCTCCACGTGAGCGTCGGTGAGCGTCCCGAGGTGCTCGATGGCCTCGGTGAGCGCGCGGCTTGGAAGGGGCTCGACGCCCTCGACCCCGCCGGCCGCCATGACCGCGTGGGCCAGGCTCGCGGCGGGCGGCGTGATGCCGTCGCCGGAGAGCAGGGCTGCCGCCTGGGCCTCGGCGACCTGCGGCCGTCGACGCGGTTTGGCGTCAGGGTCGATGGTCCGCGCCTCGACCTTGGGAAAGGCGCCGTCCCAGGAGGGCTCAATCCGCTGAATACGCTCGGGCAGGGGAGGGTGGGTCGCGAAGAACGACTTCACGCCGCTGCCAAAGAACATGTGGCTGACCTCGTCCGCGCCCGGGTGCAGGATCGCGGCGCCCATGCTGTGCCCGCCGATGGCCTTGAGGGCGTCGGCGATGCCCTGGGGATTGCGGGTGTACTGGACCGCCGAGGCGTCCGCCAGGAACTCCCTCTGCCGTGAGACGCTCGCCTTGATCAAGGTGGCGAACAGGGCGCCGATGCCACCGACGAGCCAGAGGACCAGCCCGATCAGCATGAGCATCGCTTGGTTGTCTCCGCGCTCCGAGCGTCGCATCCGCGTGCGTCCACGAACGCGAAGCAGAACCCTCCCCATACCGTGGATGATCAGGAGTCCGCTGACGATGCCGATCAAGCGAATGTTCAGGCGCATGTCCCCGTGGAGGATGTGACTGAACTCGTGGGCGACCACCCCTTGGAGCTCATCTCGGGTCAGGGACTCGATGGTCCCTCTGGTGAGCCCGATCACCGCGTCCGACTCGGAGTAGCCGGCCGCGAAGGCGTTGATGCTGTCCTCTTCATCCATCACGTAGACGGGCGGCACGGGTGTGCCAGAGGCCAGCGCCATCTCCTCGACGACGTTCAGCGCGCGACGCTCATAGCGGTCCGCTCCCTCTCGCGTCAGCGGCCTTCCCCCCAAGGACTCGGCCACGAGGACGCCGCCACCCCGGCTGAGCTGCAAGAGCTTGAAGAGAGAGCCGAGCCCCACGAGGACCGGCGTACCCACGCCGATCACCATCGCGAGCTCTGGCTGCCAGAACCACGGGGCTCCTGCGTCATGGGTGAGACCCTGTGTGTGCAGGAGCCAGGCCAAGGCCAGATAGATCGTGGCGCCCGTGGCCAGGACGGCCAGGCCCATCAAGAGGACGAGGCGTCCGGTCGATCTTCGAGCCTGCTCCTGGTGTTCGAAGAAGTTCAACGGCGCCTCAGGAGAAGCTCACCTTTGGTGCCTCCTGGATGGCCGCGCTGTCGGCGAACTCCAGCAGCGCGGCGTCGGAGGCGTGTCCGATGGCGCCGGCGATGAGCACCGCAGGGAAGGAGAGACGCGCCGTGTTGTAGGTGCTGACCGCGTCGTTGTAGGCCTGGCGGGCGAAGGCGACCTTGTTCTCGGTGGAGGTCAGCTCTTCGCTGACCTGCATCATGTTCTCGTTGCCCGTGAGCTCCGGGTAGGCCTCCATCACGACGTTGAGCTTACCCAGGGCGCCCGCGAGCGCGCTCTCTGCGCCCTGGAGGTTCTGGAGCGCGCCGGCGTCTCCCGGGTTGCTCGCGGCGGCCTGGAGCCCCGCCATCGCTTGATTGCGTGCCTGGATCACGGCCTCCAGCGTCTCCCTCTCATGGGAGAGGTAGGCCTTGGCTGTCTCCACGAGGTTGGGGATCAGATCGTAGCGTCGCTTCAGCTGCACCTCGATCTGAGCGAAGGCGTTCTTGTAGCGCTCCCGCAGCCGCACGAGTCGGTTGTAGATTCCGACCATCATCATCACAAACGCGATCAGGGCGACCAGGGCTCCGAGCCCAACGATCTGGATCATGGGGTGTCCTCTCCACTCGAGTGCCGCCCTCTGCAGCGCGGTGCAGACAGTATCGCAGATGTGTCCCGGTTCGTCTCCCCAACCCAGAGCCTTGCTACGCTTACAGCCCTCGCGGCGTCTCCCGCGGGGCGCGCGGGTGACCCTGGCTTGAAGAAGCGGTTCGCAAACTCCTTGCGATCGATTCGGCACGGTGATAGACGAACCGCCCCCATACGTGAAGGGCGCTCACCGCGACGAGAAGCAATGAGCCCCCCCGTCAAGGAGTACGAACATGTCTCGCTACCGAGGCCCCCGAGTTAAAAAGATGCGCGCCCTGGGACTCGACCTCCCAGGTCTGTCGCGTAAGTCCATCGAGCGCCGCCCGCAGCCCCCGGGCCAGCACGGCGCCAACCGCCGCGGAAAGCTTTCGGATTACGCCCGTCAGCTCCGCGAGAAGCAGAAGCTCCGGCTGAACTACGGCCTCTCCGAGCGTCAGTTCACCCGCCTCATGGAGGCCGCGAAGCGCAGCAAGATGCCGAGCGGTCGCAAGCTGGGTGAGCTCCTCGAGCGCCGTCTGGACAACGTGGTGTTCCGCGCCGGCTTCGCGCCGACCGTCCCGGCCGCCCGTCAGCTGGTGAACCACGGACACTTCAAGGTGAACGGCCGCAAGGTCGACATCGCCTCCTTCAGCGTGTCCGCTGGCGATGAGATCGAGGTCCGCAACCGGAGCAAGAATGTCGAGTGCATCACGGAGAGCTTGAACGCTCCCGGTCTGATGAAGCCCGAGTGGCTCGATGTCGACACCAACAAGAAGACCGCCGTCGTGAACACGCTCCCGGATTGGGAGTCTGTTCCCTTCCCGGTCGACTTCCAGCTCGTCGTGGAGTTCTACTCCAAGCGACTGTAAGCGAGCGGATGCGCGAGCATCTCAGAGGGCGCTGTTCACACGGACAGCGCCCTCTTTTTTTCCCTGAACTCAGGAGCCCTGCCTGATGCGAACCCGAACCCTGCCCGGTACGGATCTTGAGCTCTCTGTCGTGGGCATGGGGTGCTGGGCCATCGGGAAGACCTACTGGGGGGACGACGTCGAGGACGCGACCTCGGTGGAGGCGATCCACGCGGCGCTCGATGCGGGGATCAACTGGTTTGATACGGCGCCACTCTATGGAGAGGGGCACGCTGATCGTGTGTTGAGGGATGCCCTGAAGGGGCGGTCGGAGCGGGCGGTGATCGCCACCAAGATCGGCGTCGCTCTCAAGGGCTCAAGTGGCCACGCCGAGAGTCAGCTCGACGCAGCGCACCTTCGCTCGGACCTTGAGGCCTCTCTTCGTCGCCTGGATCGCGAGACCCTCGATCTGGTTCAGGTGCACTGGCCTTGCCAGCACGGCACGCCCCTGGAGGAGACCTTCACGACGCTCCAGGAGCTGAAGAACGAGGGGAAGGTCCGTCATATCGGCGTCTGTAATTACGGGCCTGAGGCCCTGGATGAGCTCACGAACTACGCGGATGTCATCTCCCTTCAGACCCCCTATTCGCTCCTTCGGCGTGAGCTCGAACAGGAGCACCTTCCCGTGATCGAGCGCCGCGGGCTGGGTGTACTGGCCTACGAGCCCCTGTGCCGCGGTCTGCTCACGGGTAAGTACCTCAAGGAGCCCACGTTCCCCGACTCGGATCTGCGCTCAAGGGACGATCGATTCGCGGGACGCTTCTTCGTGCACGCGAGTCGCGTCGCCCACGATCTTGGCAAGCTGGCGCGTCGCCTCGAGGTGTCTACGGCCTCCGTGGCGCTGGGCTGGGTGTGCGCTCAGCCCCACGTCACGGCCGCGATCGCAGGGGCGAAGACACCTGCACAGGTCCGAGAGAACGCCCAGGCCCACCGTTTCATCGAACAGCCTGAGGCGGTCGAAGTTATTGAGAAGATCCTGCATCGTCACCGGCGAAGCCGTCCCCAGTCTTAATTCACGAGGTCGCGTCGCGGTCATGAAGTTCAACACGCTCCCGTTCGCGCTCGCGCTCCTCGCGCTGCCGCTCTCCAGTGGCGCCTTCGCGAGTCCTGATCGGCAGGCTGATGACCTGCTCATGGACATCGATCGCATCGTCGCTGTCGAGAGCCAGCAGGGGTGGCTGATCGACCGCCTTGAGCTGGAGGACACCCTGCCCCAGGCCCTGCAGAGCGTCTGTCGAAGCTCGAACCAGGCGCGAGAAGGGGCGCTCTCAGAGGCTCGACAGCGCTTTCAGGAGGCCGGGGGCGATGTGGAAGCGGCGCTCGCGCGAGTCGGGGGGGACCCCGGCGAGATCAAGCCACTGCTCAACGCCCAGCGGTCCGTCCTGATCCTTGAGTACGCCATGGCCAAGGCGGACGCCGACTGTCCCGTGTGGCTTCGACCAGACCCGGGCTTCCGTGGACGTCAGACCGACCGGGATCGCTTCAGCGTCTACTTTGAGGGAGGTGGACTCCTGACGCTTCGAACCAGCGACGTGGAGACCAGGTACGGGGGCGGGGGGTCGAGCCGCGTGCTCCTGGGCTATCGCTCGGCGAGGTGGGCCTGGCTCGCCGGTGGCGAGCTCGGAGGCGCCGGCCTCGTGCAGCCCGACGAGTCGAACGATCAGGTCAGGTTCCACATGTTCAGCGCGGTCCCCATCGCGGCGCGCGTTCACGGTGTGCTCTGGCACATGGGGCTGGAGTTGGCGCCCGTGTGGTCGCTTCCGGTCTCCAGGGATCCTGCGCGACTCGGAGGGCGGGTCGCCCTCCAGCTCGGCTATACCCCGCTTCGACGCGGGGCTTGGCTACCCGGTATCGGGTTCGCCCTCATCTACGAGCACTCGCCGGCTCAGGACGGGTTGGAGGTCGAGCACATCCTGCGGGCAGGGTTCCGAGCGTCGTTCTCGTGGGATCCCAAGCACAGCCCCTGAGGCGCGTCGCGCTGATCAGACCTAGGCCTGACAGGCGTCTCCGGTGCCGTCCTTGTTCTCGTCGGCCTGGTCGGGGTTGAAGACCCAGGGGCAGTTGTCCACAGAATCGGGCACGCCATCTTCATCCTGGTCCGCCTCGCAGAGGTCGCCGACGCCATTGAAGTTGCTGTCCTGCTGCTCGGGGTTGTAGAGCCAGATGCAGTTGTCTTCGCCGTTCTTGAACCCGTCGCCGTCGATGTCGTTCTCGCAGGCGTCACCGGCCCCATCGCCGTCGCTGTCGAGCTGGTCGGGGTTGAAGACGATCCAGCAGTTGTCGGCCCCGTTCGGCACGTCGTCGCCGTCGGCGTCGTTCTCACAGGCGTTGCCCTGGCCGTTGAAGTTGTTGTCCTGCTGGCCCGGGTTGGGGACCAGAAAGCAGTTGTCGCAGCTGTCGCCCCAGCCGTCGTCATCGATGTCGCTCTGCCAGGGGTTCGCGATCCAGATGCAGTTGTCGTTCTTGTCGTTGGTCCCGTCGCCGTCCCAATCCGAGCAGGCGTCCCCGTTCTGGTCCATGTTCCAGTCGGCCTGGTCCGGGTTGTAGACGCCCGGACAGTTGTCTTTTCCGTCGGCGACGCCGTCTCCATCGAAGTCCGTGTCGCAGGCGTCCCCAACACCATTTCCGTTGCTGTCCTGCTGATCAGGGTTCGCGTGCATGGGGCAGTTGTCTTTCTGGTTGGTCACTCCGTCGCCATCGGAGTCGTTCTCACAGGCGTCGCCAAACCCGTCCCCGTCGCTGTCCACCTGGTCTGGGTTGGCCACGAGGGGGCAGTTGTCCATCCAGTTGGGGATCCCGTCCTGGTCGAAGTCTCCCTTGCAGGCGTCGCCTCCACCCGGACCGCCGCTGTTCTGCTGGTCTGGGTTGGGCACGAGGAAGCAGTTGTCGCAGGCGTCTCCGACGCCGTCGCCGTCCTGATCGGCCTGCCCCGCGTTGTTCTGGGTCTTGCAGTTGTCCTCGTCATCTCCAACGCCATCGCCGTCGTGGTCGGAGCACGCGTCGCCGAGCCCGTTGCCGTTGAAGTCCTCCTGACCCGGGTTGTAGTCCTGGGGGCAGTTGTCCTTCTGGTTGGGGATGCCATCGAGGTCGCTGTCCACCTCGCAGGCGTCTCCGACGCCGTCTCCATTGCTGTCGGCCTGATCGGGGTTCGCGATGCCTGGGCAGTTGTCCAGAGGGTTCGGGATCCCGTCGCCGTCATAATCGGCCTCACAGGCGTCTCCCTGGCCATCTCCATCCGTGTCCGCTTGATCGGGGTTGGCGACGATGGGGCAGTTGTCCTCTTCGTTGGCGATCCCGTCATCATCGAAGTCCTGGAAACAGGCGTCACCCTGGCCGTCCTTATTGGTGTCCTCCTGGTCGGGATTGGAGACGAGGAGGCAGTTGTCGCACATGTCCCCCACGCCATCGCCATCCTGATCGTTCTGTCCCGGGTTGTTCAGGGTCGGACAGTTGTCCTCCTCGTCGCTGATTCCGTCCTGATCGATATCCGGCGGCGGCGGCGGCGCGATATCCTCTGCGGGCTCTGTGGCGTCCTCCTCGGGCCCGGAGGCATCCTCTGCGGGCTCGCTGACGTCCTCCTGGGGCTCTGTGGCGTCCTCCTGGGGCTCCGTGGCGTCCTCCTCGGGCTCTGGGATGTCCTCCTCCTCGATATCGGGCGTCACCACGGTGTCCCCAGTCGCCGTATCGAACGCGACCGTATCCAAGGGACCTCCATCCTCAAGTGAGGTGAAGACGTCCAGCTCGGTGATGCCGGAGCCGTCGGAGTTCGTGCTACTCGAGTCCAGCGCTTCGAGCGCGCCCTGGGCGACCTCATCTCCGCTGTCGCATGCGGACAGCGTGAGGAGAAACGCCGCAGCGAGCGCGGATACAGTCAGGTGGGGCCAGCGGTTCATAACGACCTCGATCGCCTTGCAAAGGGACCCCAGCCGCGGCGGTATCCCCGCGGCGAGGACCGCTCCTGTCAGAGCCCGGATCATAGAGCAGCGCGCCCCCCGTGATCCAGTTCTTGGGTTCTTGAGTTGTTTTACCTTCTCATGTCATGGTCCGGGCGTTCAGGCTCCACGAACACGGAGAGCAAGCCATGCGGACCCTTCTTGTCTTTATATTGATGGCCGCCGTCGTCGCCTGCGGCGGCACGGACGACACGACGAGCGCCACTGAGCCCACGCCCGATGGAACGACGGACGTCGCGAGCGAGGACGTGAGCCCGGCCGACACGGCTGTGGGCTCCGACGTCGCGATGGACACGGTCGAGCCGAGTGACGTGACAGAGGACGCGGCACCTGCGGACGCCGCCGTGGTCGACGCGGGCGTGATCGACGCGGCTCCGTCGGACGTCGCTACACCCGATGCGACTCCGTCGGATGTCGCCGCTGGAGACGCGGTCGTGGACGCCGGTGGTCCCGACAGCTCGACGCCGGATGCGGCGATCGCCGACGCGAGCGGAGACGCTTCACCTTCGGAGGACGTCGCGGCTGAGGACGTCGCTGCTGAGGACGTCGCTGC
>CALCNF010000556.1 GCA_937897815.1 uncultured Pseudomonadota bacterium
CGGCGCCGGGAGCGGCGACGGAGCCCTGGACGCTTCCAACGATCTCAAGGCGGCCCTCGCCCGCGGCGAGTTCCCGTGCATCGGCGCGACGACGCCTCACGAGTACCACCGCCACATTGAAAAGGACCCCGCACTTGAGCGCCGCTTCCAGCCCCTGGAGGTCCCCGAACCCTCCGAGGAGGAGGCCCTGGAGATCATCGGTGGGATTGCGCCCCATTATGAGAGCCATCACGGCGTGATCTACCTGCCCGAGGCCCTGGAGGGTGCCGTGCGTATGAGTCGGCGATACATCGTCGACCGCTGCCTGCCGGACAAGGCGATCAACGTGATCGACACGGCGGCCGCGAGAGCCGTGCGCTTCGCGAAGGAGACGGTTGAGGCGGTCGACATCGCCCAGGTCGTGAGCGAGGCCACCCAGATCCCCGTCGAGCGGCTCCTGATGACCGACTCGGAGCGCATCCTGGGTATTCACGGCTTCCTGGAGGAGCGGGTCGTGGGTCACGCCCCAGTTCTGGAGGTCCTGAGCCGCGTCATTCAGCGAAACAGCGCGGGCTTCGCGTCCAAGCGCCCCATCGGCTCCTTCCTCTTCCTGGGACCCACGGGCGTCGGCAAGACCGAGACCGCGAAGGTGTTGGCGGACTTCCTGTTCTGCTCGAAGGACGCCATGACGCGGTTCGACATGAGCGAGTTCATGGAGCGCCACTCGGTCTCGAGGCTGCTCGGGGCCGCGCCAGGCTACGTGGGCCACGAGGACGCAGGCGCGCTCACAGCGGCGCTCTCGCGACGTCCCTACCAGATCATCCTGTTCGATGAGATCGAGAAGGCGCACCTCGACGTCCTCAACATCCTGCTGCAGATCCTCGACGAGGGTCACGTCACGGACTCCAAGGGCAAGACGCTGTCCTTCTCGAACACGGTCGTCATCATGACCTCGAACCTTGGCGCAGAGGCGCTGACGGCGAAGGCTCGACGCAAGATCGGGTTTGGCGGTGAGGGCTCTGGGATCGGGGCCAACGAGCTGGAGGCGCTCAAGACGAAGGCCAAGAAAGCCCTACCTCCCGAGCTCTGGGGACGAATCGACGAGGTCTGCGTGTTCGCTCCTCTGTCCCGAGATGAGGTCGCGGGCATCGCGACGCTGCTCATCGAAGAGAGCTCGGGGCGCCTCGACAGCGAGGTGCGCATGACCTACACGGTCGACGACGAGGTGATCGAGCACCTGATCGAGCACGGCGGCTATGAGCCCACCCTTGGCGCTCGCCCCATGCGCCGGGCCGTGCAAAACCACTGCGAGGGGGCGATCTCCCTAGCGATCCTGAGCGGTCAGGCCGGTGGCGGCGACCGCCTGCACCTCAAGCTCACAGACGGCTCCATCGAGGTCGAGAACCGAGGTCCTGCGCCCATCGAGGACGTCGAGCCCGCAGCCCCCGAGGAAGACGACCTGGACACCTTGACGGGCATAAGCCTGCTCGACGACCCAGACGGCCTCGACGGCCTCGACGACCTGGACGCGCTCACCCCAGGGAACGACACCCTGGTCGACGCGCTCCCCATCGTCGATTAACCCCGGGCGCCCGCCAGGCTGATGAGGCGCTCAATGAGCTGGTCAAAGGACAGCGCCGCCGCCGCCGCCGCCTTCGGCAGGAGCGACGCGGGCGTGAGTCCTGGCAGCGTGTTCGTCTCCAACAGGCGGGGCTGCCCTTCGGAGTCGAGGATGAAGTCTGTCCGGCTGTAGTCGCGACAGCCAAGGACCTGATGGGCGAGCAAGGCCAGCCGACGCAGCTCTTCCTCCAG
>CALCNF010000557.1 GCA_937897815.1 uncultured Pseudomonadota bacterium
CGCCCGAACCCAGGCGCTAGAGCATCTGGACATGCTCCTCACCGAGACCAAGCGTCACGAGGATCTGGTTCAGCTGTTGGTCGAGAACGCGGAGGAGAACCGCGACAGTGAGGGCGCGAAGCTGGAGCTGTACCGGGCGGCAGAGATCGCCGAGGACCGCATGCACCGCCCTGCCCTCGCCGTCGAGATCTTCGAGAAGGTGCGCGCCGTCGATCGCTACGATGAGATCGCCCTGAGTGGACTCGACCGCCTGTACACCACCTGTGGGCAGTGGACGGAGAAGATCGAGGTCCTCGAGGACCGGATCGAGCTGGCGAGGAGAGCGCAGGACGAGCAGAGCCAGCTTGAGATCTGGTTCACTCTGGGCCAGCTCCGTGAGAACCGGATGCATGACTCCGTCAGCGCGGTCGAGGCCTACGCCCAGTGCCTCGCGAGCGATCCGTCCTTCGTGCCGGCCATCGCCGCCCTCCAGCTCGGAGCGTCGGAGGCGGTCGCTGGCTGTCGATCCCGCGAGGTCCTCGCCGAGGCTTTCCGCCAGACCACCAGCTGGCCAGAGCTCGCCAGCTGCCTCCAGAGTCGAATCACCCACGGTGATGAGGCCGAGGTCCGCGCCGGCTTTGAGGCCGAGCTCGCGACCCTCTTCCTCGACTATTTGGACCGCGGCGCTGATGCGTGGCCCCACGCCGCTACGGCGTACCGCGCGATCCCCCTCGAGCGCGAGGGCTCTATCCGTCGCTCGCTGCTGGCGCGCAGCGCTGAGGCCGCGGGGCTCGGCGAGGAGTTGGCGTCGCTCCTTCTCGAGATCGGCCGAACGATTTCCCCCGACGAGGTCCGACTCGATCGTCTGCGAGATGACATCGAGCTCCTCGCCAAGGGCGGCGCCGACGATCAGGCGCTCGCTCCGTTCTGGCGGGAGATCATCGGGCTCGATGGCGCTCACCCAGAGGCGCTCACAGTGCTGGAGCGCGTCGCAAGAGAGGCCTCGGACATTCGCGAGCTGGTCGACGTCCTTCGACGCAGGGCCGACTCGTCGGACGACGCGGCGGTCGCGCGCCGGCTCCGCATTGAGATGGCGCAGATCCTTGGAGACGCCAGCGGAGAAGAGGACGAGGCCATCGGACTCTTTCACTCCTTGCTCATGGACGCTCCTGAGGACCTGCTCGTCTTTGAGCAGCTCGCCTCCTTGTATCGCAGGATGGAGCGCTGGCAGGACCTCGCCGAGCTCCTCAAGGGTCAGCTCCAACGAACACCAGACGCGGAAGAGCGTGGCGACTGGAATCGCGAGCTCTCTCTCCTGGCCTGGCAGGTCTTCGAGGACCCAGCCCGCGCCGTGAGCCACGCGCGAGCGACTCTCGTCGATTCGGAGGATGACGAAACCGCCGTGGCGCTCCTGGTCGCTATCGGCGCCGCGGGACGCGAGCCCCAGGCCGTCCTTGAGCTCCTGGAGCCCGTCTATGAGCGCGCCGAGGATGACTCGAAGCTGGCCGCCCTCTACATCCAGACCCTCGACAACGATCCGCGACCGCCCGTGAAGCGCGCCGTCCTGCCTCGACTCATCGACATCCAGATGAACCGCATGGAGGATCCCGAGCGGGCCTACGAGAGCACGAAGGCCTTGATTAAGGTCAGCGAGGATCGACACGAGCACCTGGACCACCTCTCGGCGCTCGCCAGCGACACGGAGCGTTGGCCGGACCTCGTCGACTTCCTGGAAGGGCTCCTCGGGCCTGAACCGACCGACGTGGACCTCCTCCGGCGCACGGCTGCGCTCGCCCTGACGCAGCTCGACGACACCGACCGAGCGCTCGTCCACCAGCGAACGGTTCTTCGTCTGAAGCCTATGGATGGCGAGGCGAGAGAGGCCATCACCACCATCCTCACGGACGCCGAGCGATGGGAAGCCCTGGTGGAGCACCTGAGGACGGTCGCCGATACACCGGACGACCTAGAGGCGAGCCTGGAGGCCCTCCTTATGGCAGCCGAGGTGCTCGATGAGCACCTGGAGCGAACCGGGGACGCCGCGAGCCTGCTGCAGAGCGCTGTGGCGCTGGACCCATCGAATGACGACGTGAGCGAGCTCCTGGCTTCGGCGCTCGAGGCGCTGGGAGATCGGGAACGGCTGCACGCCCACTACCGCTCATGGATGGAGCACACGCCACCCGAGATCACCACCGCTCTGCAGCTTCGGCTCGCCTCCGCGCTACTGGAGAAGCCCGACACGGCTCAGGACGGGGTCGGCGAGCTCCAGTCGCTGATCGAGTCCTCTGAGGTAGAGACGGGCGCGCGCGCCCTGCTCGACGGCTTCCTGGCAGACCCCGAGCACATCGGAACCGGCTGGCGGTCCGCCGTGGAGGCCGGAATCACGCTCATGCGCGCCCTGACCGCGGACGCCATCACCGAAGATGAGGAGGCCGAGCTCGCGGAGGTGCTGCTCCGCACCCTGGACGCCGACCCGGAGCGCGAACGCGAGGTGCGCCTTGAGGCGGCGAACCATCGTGAGACGTGCGGCGACATTGAGGAGGCGATCGCCCATTACGCCCACCTGATCGCAGGGGCTCCTGAAGACGAGAGCCTCACAGAGCAGCTCAGCGGCCTGGCCGAACGGCACGGCCGCTGGGAAGACGTCGCCGCCGTCTTCTCACAGACGATCACCGATGGCGTCGCGCACGGTACCAAGGTGAGCCGGATGGCGCAGATCGCGCGCATCCACATGCAGGAGCTCGACGCGCCGGCAGACGCGATCCTGTGGTACGAGCGGCTGCTGGAGATCGACTCGGCTCACGCTGAGGCCTTCAGGATGCTCGCCGACCATTATCGATCCCGCGGGCTCGCCCAGGATGAGGCCAGGGTCCTCGCCGCATGGTCTGGCCCAGCGGATGACGACACGGCCATCGTCCATCGGCGCCGCCTCGCGGCGCTTCACATGGACGAGCTCGGTCAGCCTGAGCGCGCCCTGCAGCTCTTGGAGGACGATCTCGGGACGACCGTCGCAGATGAGGACCTCATGGCCCGCGCGGAGCGGCTCTATGCCCACTTCGAGCGATACGCGGATCTGGTAAGCCTGTACCGGAGCGCCCTGGACCTGGAAGGCACGTCAGACGACGCTCGTATCGAGCTCCTGGCCAAGCTGGCCCAGGTCGCCGAGATCCAGCTCGAAGATCTGGACGTGGCGCGTGAGGCCTCCCTGAGCCTGGTGGGGATCGATCCCAAGAACGCCTTCGCGATGGGCAGCCTCGAGCGCGTCGCGCGCTTGACGGGCAACTGGGACGACCTGGATCGGGCCTTCGCGCTTCAGCTAGATATCACCCATGAGGACAGCGCTCGGGCCGCCCTGCTCCTTGAGCGCGGCGAGACGGCTCTGCGGCGCCTGCAGCGCCCCGGCGAGTCCCTGGCGGCGGCGACGGAGGCCGACGAGCTGATCGGCGACGGCGAGGTCCTGGACCGGCTCATCCACCTCCTGGAGTCGCTCCTCGATCATAGCGACGCCCGTCTTGGCGCGGCGGTGCTCCTGGAGCCGCGGTACGCCCAGTCCCAGCGCTGGACGGACCAGATCGCGGCGGCACAAATGCAGCTCACAGCCTGCGAGAGCTCGACCGAGGCCGAGGATCTCGCGCGTCACGTCTCCGAGCTCAAGGAAGAGCGCATTGAGGACGCGATGGGCGCCCTCACGGTCCTCATTGAGACCCTGGAGCGGTTCCCCCTGCTCACGGGGCTTCGGTCATCGATCGATCGACTCGCGAGCAAGACAGCGGGATACCGACGGGTCGCCACCACCCTCGCGGGGCTGATCCCGGGTCTTGAAGGCGAAGCG
>CALCNF010000558.1 GCA_937897815.1 uncultured Pseudomonadota bacterium
CTCGGGATAGAGGTCCTCACACCCCGAGAAGTTGGCGCAGGGCTCGTCCACGACGCACTCGTTCTTGTTCTCCTCGCAGTTCTGACCATCCCAGACGTCGTCGCAGTCGCACTCATAGCTGCCTGGAAGGTTGAGGCATGCCGCTCCCTGCTCGCAGGGTCCTCCGTCGGCGCACTCATCGATATCGGTCTCGCAGAGGTCGCCAAGCCAGCCATCACCGCAGTCGCAGGTGAAGCCGGGTCCAACCCCGGTGCAGCTGTCGTCCATGGCCGTGCAGTCCGCGTAGGAGGTGACCTCGCCGGCAGCGCACGCAGCGCAGGACGCGTCCCAGCCATTGGCGCAGTAGGAATCAAACTCCGCCACGCGCAGGACGCAGTCCTCAGTGCAGTTCACCTCGCCAGAGGGGTCCTGGCACAAGTTCTGGAGGGGCACAAGGTCGATGCACGGCCTGTCATTGGCGCAGGGCTCAAGGGCGCACTCATCTGCGTTCAGCTCGCAATTCATGCCCTCCCACCCGTTGAGGCACTCGCACATATAGGGTGCGCCATCGCTCCCTGCGACGCAGACGTCTCCGATCTCAGAGCAGTCAGCGGCTCCGGTGACCTCGCCGGCGGCGCAGGCCGAGCACAGGCTGTCCCAACCGTTCGCGCAGAAGCCGTCGAGAGCGGCCACCGCGTCCGCACACTCGACCGTGCATCCCGCTGGGTCCTCATCACCCTGGCAGTAATAAGTCGTAGGAACGAGGTCCGAGCACTCCGAACCGTTCTCGCACGGCGCGCTCTCCTCGCACTCGTTGATGTTCTGGTCGCAGAGCTCCCCAGACCAGCCGGTCGGGCACTGACACTCGTAAGAGCCCTCCAGGTTCACGCACTCCGCGAGGTTGCTGCACGGACCGCCATCGACGCACTCGTCAATGTCCTCCTCGCAGTTCTTACCCGTCCAGCCCTCTGGGCAGGAGCACATGTAGTTGGACTCCTCCACGACGCAGGCCGAGGTGACGCTGGAGCAGTCCACCCCGTTCACACCCTCGCCGCCCGCGGCGCAACCCACACAGATGCTGTCCCAGCTGGCAGCGCAACAGTACGGGTCGAACTCACAGACCGCCGCCTGGCAGGCCTCATCGACGCACCCGGGCTCGTCGCTCGCGCCCTGGCACACCATCTCACCGACCAGGTTGTCGCAGGAGCCTCCGTTCACGCAGGGCCCCTCGCCTTCCGCGCACTCATTGACGTCTTCGTCGCAGTCGGTTCCCGTCCAGAACTCATCACAGAAGCACTCGTACGAGCCCACGCTGTTCTCGCAGCCCGCGTCGTTCTGACAGACTCCTAGAGCGCACTCGTCGAGGTCCTCGCAGGTGACGCCGTCACCGCCGTAACCCTCGTTGCAGATGCACTGGAAGTCACCGAGGCCATTCACGCACTCCGCCTGGTCGGCGCAGACGTTGAGCGGGTTCTCACCGAGGTAGGTGAGATCCTGGATGGTGACCCCGCTCCCCTCATTATTATAGGGATCGACAGAGTCGAACTCGAGGGCGAGGGCCACGTTCATGCCCTCATATTCCGAGAGGTCGACTTGAAGCTCGATGGCCTCTCCCTCGTCCAGCTCGCCAGCGTCCACAGCGGCGTAGTACTGAGCCTTTGACCACATGAGCGAAGGCTCGATGATGCCCTCAGCGTACGCAGACGCGCAGCTGGCCCAGTCGAGCTCCTCCGGGCACTCAAATCCCCACACGCGGAACGCGTCGTACACGGGCGACGAGCTGTCGGCCAACTCCAGCGCGATCTTGGTCTCGATCCAAGCGCCGGGCACGACCACACCAAAATCGATGAGCAGCTGGCCCGAGTTGGTTCCAGGATATCCAGTCCCCTCCTCGTTCGAGTACTGGACCTGTCCCAGGCCGTTGATGTGCCAACCCACGCCGTCGTCCGGATCCTCATCGAGGACAACCCAGCCCTCGGGAAGCGCATCTCCGACGCTCTTGCCCACATCGAAGATAGCAGGAGCGCACTCATCCACGTCCTCGCACTGACCGTCGATGATCGCGAAGCCTGCACCGCATTCGCACTCGAACCCACCGATGGTGTTCGTGCAGGTCGCGTTGGTCTCGCATGCGCCTCCGATGGCGCACTCATCAATGTCCTCTTCGCAGTTCCACCCCTGGTAGCCAGCCGGGCAGACGCAGGCGTAGCCGGGCGATCCGGAGCACTCGTAGAGCGCGCTCGCCTTCTCGGCGCAGATCGTGTCCCAGGACTCTTCGCAGCAGAACGGATCCGTGTCACACACAGCGTCCGCGCAGGCCTGGGAGCTCGCGCAGCCGGGGCTCGCAGCCTCGGAGTCCTCATTGGCCTCCAGGCAGTCGGGCGCGGCCGGGTACTGAGGCATGTTCTCGCACAGCCCACCGTTGGCGCAGGGGCTCCCGGCGCACTCGTTCAGATCTTCATCGCAGAGGTCTCCCTCCCAGCCAGGAGCGCACTCGCAGGTGAAGCCGGTCGCCCCATCCACGCACTCCGCGCCGTTGAGACAGGGCTGGGCCTCGCAGTAGTCGAAGTTCTCTTCACAGTTGTCTCCCGTGAAGCCCTCCGGGCACTCACAGGTGTAGCCAACATCACCGAGGCACACGGGCGCGACGGCCGTGCAGTCGGCGGCGCTGGAGTCTCCCGCGGCGCACGCCGCGCAGGTGTCATCCCACATCTGGTTGCAGCAGTAGGGGTCCGCGTCACAGACCGCCTCCTGGCACTCCGAAGAGGCGGCGCAGCCAGCCGCCGGCTCTCCTGCCTCATCGAACTGAGCGCTCAGACACTCGGGTGCTCCTGCGAAGGCCACCCCGTCCTCGCAGCTCGCGTCGTTCTGGCAGGGGTTGGGATCGCACTCGTCGCTCTTCTGGTCGCAGGTGTCGCCGAGGAAGTCAGGGTCGCAATCGCAGGACACCTCACCTGCCGCATCCGTGACGCAATCTCCCTGGTCGTTGCAGAGCTCTTGCCGGCAGAGTTCCTCGTACCCGCACGTACCGTCGGGCAGCGCAACGAAGCCCACGTCACACGTGTCGCAGAGATCTCCAGCGTAGCCCGTCTTGCAGTCACAGGTGCCCGCACCATCGAGTCCATCTCGACACGCCCCATGCACACCGCAATCCGGGCATGGGAGGCACGCCTCTCCGAAGAAGCCCTCGTCGCAGAAGCAGTTCACAAGATCACACACCCAGCCCGGCTCGACCTGGCAAGTGGGATCACATCCATCTCCTGAGTCCAGGTTTCCGTCGTCGCAGGCCTCCGTCTCGGAGCGCTCCCCATCACCGCAGTCCGTGAGCGCGTCCGGCGCCGCGACATCCTGGGCGATATCGACGAGCACATCCTGCCCCACGGCATCACCGACGCCATCTTCCGGGGTAAGCTGGTCAACGCCGACGCTCCCGCCGTCGATCTCTCCCTCGATGTTCCCGGCCTCACAGCCAGAGATGACGAGGAGCGCTGAGCAGGCGGCCACGAGGGCCGCGCGACTGAACAGGTTGGCTTGAATCTTCATTGATCTCTCTCCCGCCCGCGCGCAGCGCGAACATGAGGTGCTAACTAAGGGCAATCAGAAACAGGTCGTTACGGTCACGTTGTCGACATACACACCAATTCCGTCGTTCCCCACTTCATCGAGCGTATCGAACTCGATCCGTATATCGACCGGCTGGCCCGCCCATGGAGCGAGATCAACGAACACCTCACCGTTGTAGACGGGATCGCAGATCTCTTTGGCCGATTCGCCGTTCACGAAGACACGCACGGAGTCAAAGGGACAGGGTTCCTGAACGTTCTTCCACAGGTCGAACATCAAGATCGCGGGGCCCGGCGGCAATTCGAATAGCTTCGAAATGGAGGTCTTTGTGTGCTGCCCGTTTTGCTGGGCCGCGAAGAACGCCGTATCGCCCTCGACATCCGACGTCAGATGAAAGACCTCCCAAGCCTGTGCGCTAGTGGCAAACCAGCCCTGCTCGCCAGTCTCAAAGTCGTCCGTCGAGTCGAAGCATGAGGCCTCCTCGCAGAGCTCGCCCTTCCAACCGGGTGCGCACGAACAGAAGAAGCTCCCTGGCGTGTTCTCGCAGAACCCACCGTTCTGGCAGGGGCTCTCCGCGCACTCGTCCACATCCTTCTCGCAGTGCTTGCCCTCCCAGCCGGCGTCGCACTCACACTGATAACCTGGCACGCCACCCTCGGTGCAC
>CALCNF010000559.1 GCA_937897815.1 uncultured Pseudomonadota bacterium
ATGTCCTCGGCGTCGGCGGCGACCAGAAAGCGATCGATCAAGCCCGGCCTGGGCCCCGGCTGCACGGCGCAGACGATCAACACCCGGTCCACGTGGCTCGCCATGATCCTGCGACCACGCTCGGCCGGCCGCCACAGGCTACCGGTTCGGGCGCCCAGGCTGAGCACCTCCCAGCCTCCGCGCCCCTCTTCGATCGTCACGCGGTCTCCGACCGCGAGCTGGGTCCGGTCTCGAAGCGGTCGACACCGGACACGTCGCCCGGTGCCGTGGGAGAGGACGGTGGCGCGCATCCCATGCACCTCCACCACCGTGCCCTGCTCCTCGCTCATGGGCGCTCCGCTCGGAGCCCGGCCCGCCAATCGTCGAACGTGGCCGCGCCGCTCTCGCGCACGCGTCGCGCGAGCTCGTTATGGATCTTCCCGATGAGCTCAGGCCCATTGAAGATGAGCGCCGAGTAGAGCTGAACCACCTCCGCGCCAGCCGCGAGCATGGCCTCCACATCATCGGCTGACTCGATGCCGCCAACTCCGATGACCGGGAGTCCCCCTTCCTCAGCGACCAGGCGCACCACCTCGAGGGAGCGACCGCGGAGCGGCCGACCGGAGAGCCCTCCGGGGCCTACGTCCGGGATACCAGGCCGCTCAATGGTCGTATTGGTCGCGATGATGCCCGCCGCGCCGCCCGTTCGAGCGACCTCGCACGCCGCCAGCAGACCCTCGTCATCCAGATCGGGCGCCAGCTTCACGAAGACCGGCTTCCCCTCCCCTTTCTCAAGCACCGCCGCGAGGATCCCCGCGAGCTGCTCCGGATCCTGAAGACCTCGCAGCCCAGGCGTGTTGGGAGAAGAGACGTTGATCACGAGGTAATCGGCCACGTCGGCGACCCACGCTGTGCTCTTGCGGTAATCATCGACGGCCTCGTCCAGGGGCGTGAGCTTGGACTTACCGAGGTTTACGCCGATGGGCTGACCGGGTGACCACCCCGCCTCTCTCCAAGCTCGGAGCCGCTCGCCGAGCGCCTCCGCGCCATCATTATTGAAGCCCATGCGGTTCACGAGCGCGCGCTCCGCGGGGAAGCGAAACAGGCGCGGCTTGGGATTGCCTGGCTGTGGCAACGCGGTGACGGTCCCGAGCTCGGTAAACCCGAACCCGACGGAAGGCCAGAACCGAGCGAGACTCCCGTTCTTATCCAGCCCAGCCGCGAGGCCCAGGGGCCCGCGCACCGCGAGGCCGGCCACGGAGGTCTCGAGCACCGGATCGGGACGCGAGGAGACGACCGACATGGCGGCGCCCGCCAACCCTCCGGCGCCTTCAGTTACACCAAAGACCAGGCGGTGGGCGGTCTCGGGATCCAGACGAAAGAGCAGGGGCTTGAGCAGGGCATACATGCCCCGTCTCTACCGGTTCTCTGCTTGGCACGCCAGTCCCCTGATGCGTGTCTTTGACCCAGGCCAGTTGCGCCGTCCCCTTTTCACTGGCTAGATCAGGGGGTTGGGGATCCCTCGCCCTGGAGCGAACCATGAACATGATGATCACGAGTCGCGGACGCGCTCTCGCGCTGGCCCTGTGCTGCCTCGCTGCAGCGGCCTGCTCAGAGAGCACAGAGACGCCGAGCACCCCAGTGGAGCCGGACGCCGTGCAAGAGGACGCATCAGAGGACGCCCTAGACGGTGGGCAGGCGGACGCCTCCGACCAGGACGGCGCGCTGCTCGACACGGGGCCAGCCGAAGACACCGCAGTGGATACGGGAACCGACGTCATTGAGGACACCGCGGCCGACACGGCGCCGGACGGCTTGGAGGACGTACCGACGGACGCGACCGTAGA
>CALCNF010000560.1 GCA_937897815.1 uncultured Pseudomonadota bacterium
TCGAGCCGCTGGCCGGCGTCCACGCGGGCGACGACCTCAAGATCATCGCTTGAGGCGATCAGCGCCTCGAGCTGCGAGCCCATGCGCCCGGAGGCGCCGACGAGGACGATCGAGCTCACTGGGCGTCCGCCTCGAGCAAGAGCGCGCGGTCGAGCGCCAGTCGGAGCTCGCGCTCCATGGCCTCATCGAGCGCCTCCGCAACCAAGGGGAGTCGTACATGGGGCCCGCTGTGGCCAAGCATGCGTCCCGCGGCCTTTGCGGGGATCGGGTTGCTCGTGAGGAAGAGCGCATGAAAGAGCGGCATGAGCTCCTCATGGAGTCCGGAGAGCGTGGGCAGATCGTCTCCGTTTCCGGCGGCTACGAGTCGAGCGATCGCCCGAGGTACCAGGTTGGAGGCGACGCTCACGACGCCTCCTGCGCCCATCTCCATAGCGGGCGCGGTCAGGGCGTCGTCTCCGCTCAAGACCACGAAGCCGTCAGGCGCCCCTTCGATGAGCGCTCGGAAGAGGTCCAGGTCTCCCGAGGCCTCCTTCACGGCGAGCACCTGGGGGTGCTCGGCGAGGGAGAGGATCGTCTCGGCGGTCATCTTCGTGCCCGTCCGACCCGGAACGTTGTAGAGCATCACGGGAAGCCCGCCCTCGTCGGCGACGGCTCGGAAGTGGGCCAGCTGCCCGAGCACGGGGGGCTTGTTGTAATAGGGGGTGACGACCAGGGCGCCATCGACGCCAAGCGCGCGAGCCCGCTGGGTCGTAGCGAGGGTCTGATCTGTGCTGTTTGAGCCGGTCCCTGCGATGACCGGGACCCTCCCAGCGGCCACGCGAACGGCCGTGCCGACCACGAGGTCATACTCCTCCGCCGTGAGGGTAGGCGTCTCTCCCGTCGTGCCGCAGGCCACGATGCCCACACCGGCGGTCGCCTGGCGCTCGCACAGAGACTCAAGGGCCTGCTGGTCGACGGCCCCAGTGTCCAGAAACGGCGTGTAGATGGCGGTCCATGCGCCGCGGGGCTCAAAGCTCATCGTTGCCCTCGCTTGTAAAAGGACTCCAGGGCCCGATCGACCGCCTCTCGCACGCCGAGCTCCTTCTCGTGAGGAAGCCAGGCCGAGAGGATGGGGATCGCCCGCTCGCTCTTGGTCTCCGCCAGGGCGTGGGCGACGGCGATGCGGATCTGCGGGTTCTTGTCGTCCTTGAGGTTGGCGATGGGGACCACCACCTCGCCGCCGAACGCCTTGCCCAGCGAGCGCAGAGCCTGCCGACGGATCAGCGTGCCGGTAGAGTTTCCGATCAGGCTCGGCTCAAGGAGCAGGCTCTCCAGGTACCTGCGCGTCTGGGTCACGGGATAGACGGACAGGGCCATGAGCGCGTGGTTGCGCACGCGGGGCCGAAATCCAGGATCCCCGGAGACCTCGATGAGGAGCTTGTTGACCTCGGGTCCGATCTTGCGGAGCACCTTGGCGTCTACCCGAAACTCGTAGGCGTTCAAGAGCATCAGGAGATCGCTGCGCTGCTCGTGGGCGGGCCTCGCCTGAGCGGTCGCGCACAAGCAGATGCCGAGCGCGAGCGCTGCGAGCGTCATGGCCGTACGGGTCGTGAGGTTCTTCATGTCCATCTCCTCGCTCTAATACATGCTCGCGTTTCGGTGAATCACGAACTTCTGGCCGGGCGTGAGTTTCGCGGACAGGGAGATCGACCAGAACATCAAGTTGTCGGTCCCCTTGCCCTCGCACTCATCAAAGCTCACGACGCCATCTCCATTCCAATCGACTGAACACTCGGGCGTGTCCGGGATGGGGTCATGGTAGGCGCCGGTCTGCTCGCTGGTGTGGAAGAGCCCGAGCTGGTGGCCCAGCTCGTGAGCCATGGTCTCAGCCGTCACCGGGATCCCGATGTAGTTGGGCTGGTCATAGAAGTCGCTCATGCTCACGACGACGCCGGAGCCGTGGGTGCCGTGGACCAGAGGAGGTCCTGGGATCCCACCCGCCTTGCCTAAGAGACCCCACCCATTGAAGCCCTGAACGAAGAAGAAGTTCACGCCCTTGTTCTCCGGCGGCAGGCCGGCCGAGAGGCTCAGGAGCTCCGAGTGCTCATCGATCTCGTACCCCTCTCCACCCGTGTCGATGTAGGTGTACTTGGTGGCGTTCGCCCCGGTGACGTCGAAGGTGTACAGGTCGCCCAGGAGCACCCCGTGGCTCTGCATCGCCTGCTTGAAGGTGTTGTGCAGCGCCTGAAACTTCTGCTTCTCAAAGGCGTTCTGAGCTGAGTAGCCAGGGGTGCCCACGAACCAATAGTTCACGTCCATGGTCGACCAATCGGGATCCTGACGAACGCTGTGCAGCGCATAGACCCACACGTGGCCCAGAGGGCCGTCTCGGTAGATCGTGCTCTCATAGATCCCCGTCTCGAGCTGAACCGAGGGCGTGTTGGGGATCTGAACCGAGAGCACGCTCAGGTCGGGGTAGGTCACGATAGGCGAGTCATAGGGGGAGGAGGCGCTGGCGAGCAGCTCCCCGGAGGGCGACTCGATGTTGTAGAAGGCCATCAGCTCTCCTGCGCCCTCGTGATCGATCACGACGATCGTGATCGCCTCATCGGCCGACTGGGCCTCGACGCGGACCTTCTTGGACAGCCCGCCCCCGCCGACCTCGATCTGGCCGAGATCCTCGATGAGGACGACGTCGTTGTTGGAGATCGGAGGACCGTACCCCTCGTCGGTGATGCCATCGCAGTCGTTGTCTAGATCGTCGGCGATCTCAGGAGTCGGCTCGCACTCGACGGTGCCCGGTGGATTGCATTGGCCGCTGGTCTCGTCGCAGATGTAGCCGTTTTGGCAATCGCCCTGCTGGCACTTGGGAGTGCAGATGTTCACACCGTCCGCGCAGAACTGGTCGGCGCGACAACCCAGGGGCGTCGAGCACAGCTTCCAGCACATCTTCTCGTTCGTCTTGGGGTCCTTGTAGCACTTGCCCCCAACCGGGCAGTCCTCATCACCGGTGCACCAGGTGGTGCAGTAGCCACCCGGGTACTCGGTGTTGCACGCCCCATTAACGCAGCCAGGGTCCTCCACGCAGACCCCGCCGAGGGGCTGCTGACCAATGCTGGCGTCCGGGACGGCCACGATCGTGTCGGTCCCGGGGCCCACGTGACCGTCGATGATCGGCGCGGTCCCATCGAGCCCAGCGCCGTCGAGGCTTGAAGGCGCGTCGGAAGGGCCGACGCCATCCTCCACCACGCCCTCTGTAGCCGTCCCTGACCCCGTGTTGCAGGCCAGGAGCGCCATCGACAGGATCCACAGCGACAGGCACCGTCCCATATCCACCTCGTGTTCGCGCAAGGGGACACACCCTAGCAGCCACCTCGCCACGGAGTCACGCTCCCGTGCGCGCGCGAGGCGCCACCCGGTGAAACGAAGACCAGGGTTGCGCTACTTTCGGCGGTTCTTCTTTCGGGCCTTCGCGGCCGCCTTCGACTTCTTGCGCATCTTCAGCTTGTTGGCGACGCGAGCGTCGAGCTCGGAGCGGGTGGGTCCGCGACGCGCGGCCGAATTGGCGCCACCCATGAGGTCACCGAGGCCCATGTCGTCCATGCCCTCGAAGAAGTCCCCCATCTGGGCGCCGCGCATCTTCTTGAGCATGTTCATCTGCTTGAAGCCCGGAAGCTGTCCCAGGAGGCCGGGCTGGCCGCCGACCTGCTTCATGACGTTGCGCATCCCATGGAATCGACCGATGAGGTCCTTCACTTCCTTGGGGTCGGTCCCCGAGCCCCTGGCGATGCGGCGCATGCGCGAGGGCTGGGTGGTCAGCAGATCAGGCTCGCGCCGCTCCTGCTTGGTCATGGACAAGATGATCGCCTCGACACGATCGATGGACTTGTCGTCCAGATCGGCCGGCATGCTGTCGCCGAAGAAGGGCATCTTCTCAAAGATGTCCTTCACCGAGCCCATCTTCTTGAGCGTCCGAATCTGCTCAAGGAAGGTGACCATGGTGAAGTCGCCGCTGAGGATCTTCTTGGCGTCCTCCTCGGCCTTCTTCTCGTCGACGACCTTCTCGAAGTCCTGGACGAGCCCGACGATGTCGCCGAAGCCCAGGATGCGGCTGGCGAGGCCTTCGGGTCGGAACTCCTCGAGCGCGTCGAGGGTCTCTCCCATTCCGAGGAACTTGATCGGCTTGCCCGTGACCTCTTTCACCGAGAGGGCTGCGCCGCCGCGGGCGTCACCGTCGAGCTTGGTGAGGATCACGCCCGAGAGGTCGAGGCGCTGATCAAAGGCGGCCGCGGTTCGAACAGCGTCCTGGCCCGTCATGGCGTCGAGGACGAGGAACGTGTTGTCGGGGCGCGTGTTGTCGCGGATGGCGGAGAGCTCTCCCATGAGCTCTTCGTCGATGGTCAGGCGGCCGGCGGTGTCGAAGATCACCACGTCCCGGTTCTGGAATCGGGCCTCTCGCAGGGCGAGGGCGCACAGCTCAGGCGGCGCCATGCCGGCCTGGGTGTAGACGGGGATCTCCAGCTGCCGGCCGAGAACCTGCAGCTGATCGATCGCCGCGGGTCGGTAGATATCCGCCGCCACGAGGAGCGGTCGTTTGCCATCGTCGAGGAGCTTACGGGCGAGCTTGCCCGTGGTCGTCGTCTTACCGGCGCCCTGGAGCCCGACCATCATGATCGTGCTGACCTCGCCCGGGCGCTTGAACCGGATCTCCGTGTCGACGGGGCCCATGAGGGCCTCAAGCTCCTCATGGCAGATGTTGATGAAGTGCTCGGCCGGTCCGACCTCAATCTTCTTGCCGTCAGCCCGAACGCGGGTCTCGACGATCTCGCCGACCGCCTTCTCCTCGACTCGGCCCAGGAAGCCCCGAACGACGTGGAACTCCACGTCCGCCTCCAGGAGCGATGTGCGCACGTCCTTGAGCGCATCCTGGATATTGGATGCGTCGAGCGTGGTCTTTCCCGTGAGCTTCTCTCGCGCGCTCTTGAAGCCGCGACTCAGGGTCTCGAGCATGGCCGTCCTCCGCCCCCCGCCGTAGGCGGTCAGGGTCGCTTCGTCTACCGGTGACTCGCCCGCGTTGTCAAATTCGAATCGTCCTCCAGCGGGTCATCAGAGGCGTTCTTCTTGTGTCGAGATGGGCGTATCCGACCGCGTGCCGGGCGACGCCGAGCTACCGCTCCCGCTTGCGCTCGTTGTGGTCGAGAGCACGCTTCCTCAGTCGGATGCTCTCGGGGGTGACCTCCACCAGCTCATCGCGCGCGATGAACTCCAGAGCCTCCTCCAGAGTGAACGACTGGGGCGGCGTGAGGCGCACGGCGTCATCCGAGCCAGACGAGCGCACGTTGGAGAGCTTCTTGCCCTTGGCGGGGTTCACGACGAGGTCGTTATCGCGGCTGTGGAGCCCGAGGACCTGACCGCCGTAGACCGGGATGCCTGCGCCCATGTAGAGGACGCCGCGCTCCTGGAGGTTCGCCAGAGCGTAGGCCACCGTGTCACATCGGTCCTGAACGATCAGCACGCCGTTCTTGCGCAGTCGCGGGGCGCTCTTAGCAGGCCCATAGTCCGCGAAGATCCGGTTCATGGTTCCCGACCCACGGGTGTCGGTGAGGAAATCCGAGCGGTAGCCGATGAGCCCGCGGCTGGGGGCGTGCCAGATCATTCGGCTTCGACCATCGTCGCTGACCTGGAGATCTCGCAGCTCAGCGTTTCGGATGTTCATCTTCTCGATGACCGTTCCCGAGTGCTCCTCATCGCAATCGATGGTGACCTCCTCAAAGGGCTCGAAGGTCTTACCGTCCTCCTCCCTCAAGATCACTCGAGGCTGGCTGATCGAGAGCTCAAAGCCCTCCCGGCGCATGCTCTCGATCAACACAGAGAGATGGAGAATTCCGCGACCCGATACGATGAACTGCTCCTGACTCTCGCCCTGCTCGACACGCAGGCCGACGTTGGCGATGAGCTCCTTCTCGAGGCGGTCACGAATCTGGCGGCTCGTGACGAACTTGCCCTCCGTGCCCGCGAAGGGGCTGGTGTTCGGCCCGAAGGTCATCGAGAGCGTCGGCTCATCGACCGCGATCGCCTCCATGGGCGCCAGGTGCTCGGGATCGCAGATGGTGTCGCCCACGGTAGCGTCACCCGCGCCCGCCAGGGCGATGATCTCGCCCGCGGTCGCCGACTCGACGTCCACCCTTTCGAGGCCTTCGAAGCCCATGAGCTTGGTCACGCGGAAGGTCTCTTTCGTTCCGTCTGGCTTGACCACCGCGGCCTGGGCGCCGCGATTGATGGTTCCGCTGTAGATACGGCCGATGGCGATTCGCCCCAGAAACGGTGTCGCGTCCAGGGTCGCCACCTGCATCTTCAGGGGCGCGTCGGGAGCGAACTCCGGATCGGGTACATGCTCAAGGATCATCTGGAAGAGCGGCTCCAGATCCGTGGGCTCGTCGTCCATCTCTGTGATCGCGTAGCCCTCTCGAGCGGCGGCGTAGCAGTGGGGGAAGTCCAGCTGCTCGTCGTCGGCGCCGAGCGCTGAGAAGAGATCAAAGACCTCATCGAGCACCTCGTCGGCCCGCTGATCCGGTCGGTCGATCTTGTTGATACAGACGAGCGCCTTGAGGCCGAGCTCGAGGGACTTGCCCAGGACGAAGCGCGTCTGGGGCATCGGGCCCTCGGCGGCGTCGACCAGGAGGAGCACAGCGTCGACCATGCGCAAGACGCGCTCGACCTCGCTCCCGAAGTCAGCGTGACCAGGCGTGTCGACGATGTGAATCCGGGTCCCGCGCCAGTCCACAGCTGTCGCCTTGGCCAGGATCGTGATCCCGCGCTCTCGCTCCTGATCGTCGGAGTCCATGACACGGGCGTCTCGATCACCGGCGTCACGCAGGGCGCCCGTCTGGCGCAGGATCGCGTCAACGAGCGTAGTCTTGCCGTGATCGACGTGCGCGACGATAGCTATATTTCGAATCTCCACGGGGGCCTCCTGGACACGAGCGGCGAGGCACCTAACAGGGATATGCCCCATCGGTCAACGTGCCCTTGGGTAGAGCCTCCAGAACATGGTAACGATTCCGTATGAGATCTCCCATGAAGAAGCTCCTATCCGCCCTGCTCACCGTCACGCTGCTCTTCGGCTGCAAGTCTGAGGATGCGGCCCCGAAGGAGGACGCGCCCGGCTCGCACAAGCAGGAGCTTGAGCTGGCCCGCTCCGCCCTCGAGAGCGGCGACGTGCGCACGGCGATCAGCCGAGCGTTCGCCCTCTCGGAAGCGCAGCCGGACCTCCACGAGGCCCGCGTGCTCCTGGCCAACGCCTACATCCTTGATGGAAAGTCGGTCGAGGCGCTGCTTGAGGCCAACCGCGTCATCAAGGCAGACCCCAAGCTCGCCGGAGCCTGGGCGGCCAAGTGCGCGGCGCTGAGCGCACAGGCACGTCACGAGGAGGGGATCGAGGCCTGCGAGCAGACCCTGACCCTCGATCCAAAGCAGGGTGCCGCGCTCAAGAACCTCGCCGGGATCCACGGCGCTATGAAGAACTGGAAGAAGCAGGGGGAGATGCTCGAGCGTCTCAAGGGCGTGCAACCGGACGACGCGAAGGTGCGGATCGCCGTGGCCTCCAACCAGGCCGCGCAGGGCGACACCACCGCGGCGATCAAGGAGGCCAAGGCAGGCCTGGAGCGAGATCCAAAGAACGTGAACCTCTTGTTCTTCATCGCTCAGGCGAGCTGGGAGAACGATGAGATCGATGACGCCATCGAGTACTCAGAGCTGGCCGTGAAGTTCGCCCCCGAGCGGACGGAGGTCCTCCAGCTCTTCCAGCGCGCCTTCACCGTGAAGGTCGCCGCCGTGCTCACGTGCGCCCACGGGCCGAGCCCCTGGACGCGTGATCAGAAGAAGGTTGCCCTGGCCAGCACCCCCATCCGGGGAGTTCAGGGCGTGATCTCCTTCCAGCGGTTCTACAAGGAATTCAAGCTGGAGCGCGACTTCAAGCGACGCCTCAAGCAGGCTGTGGCGCGCTGTCAGCCTGCGAAGGTTCAGGAGGTCCCGGTTCCGGGGCAGGCTCCTGCCCCGCCAGAGAAGCCGGGGGCAGCACCGGCCGCTCCCGAGCGTCCGCCTGCAGCTCCGGCACAAGCTCCCTGAGCGCCTCCATGACCTGGTCACGACCCTGACTGGAGCGGCAGGCACCGAGCCGGGTCAGGCCGGACTCCACGCGCTCGTGGGCGATGGGAGCGAGCTTCCCCTGAAAGATCTTCGGGTGACCCGTCGTGTCCATGGCCTCGGCGTCAAACCCGAGCTCCTCGAAGAGCTTCTCTCCCGGGCGGACACCTGAGAACACGATCTCGATGTCGTCGTGGGGATCGAGTCCTGAGAGCCGGATCATGTCCTCTGCGAGATCAACGATGCGAACGGGCTCGCCCATATCGAGTGCGAAGATCTCACCGCCCTCGGCCATGGCCCCGGCCTGAACGACCAGCTGGGAGGCCTCCGGGATCGTCATGAAGTAGCGCACCATCTCCGGATGCGTGACCGTCACAGGTCCCCCGGTCGCGATCTGCTCTCTGAAGATGGGGATCACAGAGCCCGCTGAGCCCAGGACGTTGCCAAAGCGGACCGCGGCGAAGCGGGTCTTCGACTCTTGTCCGAGCGCCTGAACGATCACCTCTGCGACGCGCTTCGTGGACCCCATGATCGAGGTCGGGTTCACGGCCTTATCGGTGCTCACCAGCACGAAGCTCTCGGAGCCGAACGCGTCCGCAGCGCGGGCGACCGTTCGCGTCCCAAAGACGTTGTTCTTGATGGCCTCACCGGCGTTGATCTCCATCAAGGGCACGTGCTTATGAGCCGCGGCGTGAAAGATCACCTCGGGACCGTGCAGCTCAAAGATGTCACGAACGCGCTCGTCGTCGCACACGTCTGCCATGGCGGGAACGAGCTCCAGGTCTGGGAACGCGCTCTGGAGCTCTCGATGAATCTGAAAGAGGGAGGGCTCTGCCCGCTCCACCAGGACGAGCTTTCGGGGCTCGAGCCGGGCGATCTGGCGACACAGCTCAGCGCCGATCGAGCCCCCGGCCCCGGTGACGAGGATCGACTTCTGGGCGATGAAGGAACCCACGAGGTCCAGGTCCAGGGAGACCGCGGCTCGCCCAAGGAGATCGTGAATCGAGACCTTCCGGATCCTCGAGAGCTCCACGCGGCCGTCGAGGATCTCGTGCAGCCCCGGGATGATCTTGGTGGGCAGCTGCGCCTCATCACAGAGGCTGACGATCCGTCGAATCTGGGCGGTTGAGGCGTGGGCGATGGTGATGATCACCTCGGCGATCTGGTGCTCTTGGACGACAGCGGTCAGGTCGCCGGTGGTCCCCAGGACGCGAACCCCGTGGAACTCGAGGCCACGCTTCATGGCGTCATCATCAAGGAAGCCGACCGCCATGAGACCCATATCTGGTCGCGCTGAGAGCTGGCGAGCCACCTGGACGCCCGCGGAGCCCGCTCCCACAAGGAGAGCCCTCGCGGGAGAGCCGGCGTGCGTCGGCGCGTTGTGGCGCGCACGCGAGCGTCGCTCGTTTCGAAGGCGCCACAGGATCCGAACGCCCGTGGTGCCCAGGAAGGCCAAGATGAGATCGATCAGGATCACGCCGTAGGGGATGACCATGTACTGGGCCCGGGGCGAGACCGTCTGGAGCTCGCCACCGATGACGCGCATCAGGACAAGAATCGCGCTCCCCAGGAGCACCGCTTGCAGGATCCGACCGCTCTCCCGCATCCCCACGAACCGCCAAGCGAAGCGGGGCACGCCCGTCGCGAAGAGCACGAACATCCGAATGCCCACCACGTAGGGGAGCAGGAACACCATGCGCTTGAGCATCTGCTCGGGCAGCTCGCCATCGAATCGCAGCAGGAACGCGCACACGAACGCGACCGCCACGATCGCGGCGTCGAGGAAGTGCTGAGTAGAGCGTAGGAAGAAGCGGCTCACGTAGAGATGGGTTGCTCAGGACGAGAGGAATGATCGGGGGAGGGGCTTCAGTGGCCCGTTTCGATCGCTGTCTTTCGCCTTTTCGACGGCGTTTGTCGAGATCATGGACCGACCGGACCCACCCACGGACGCGCGCACCCTGGCTGTCAGGCCCGCGCCGTCAGGACCCCTTCCACCACCCGTTCCCGGTCCTCAGGCGTGAGGCTCGATCCGCTTGGAAGGCAGAGACCGTCGTCGAACAGGCGCTCTACATAAGACCCGCCGACCTGGGGCATCGTGCGAAAGATCGGCTGCATGTGCATGGGCTTCCACAGGGGTCGGCTCTCGATGTCGCGCGCCTCGAGCGCCAGGCGCACCGCCTCGCGATCGCAGCCAAACGCGTCCGGATCGATCGTGAGACAGGTGAGCCAGTAGTTGGGCTCGCCTCGGGGATCGATGGGCATCATCTCGATCCCGTCGAGCGATCCCAGGTGCTCTCGGTAGTACTCAAAGTTCTCCCGTCGCGCGGCGATCATCGCGTCCAGGTTGGCCAGCTGCCCGCGGCCGAGCGCGGCCAGGATGTTGCTCATTCGGTAGTTGTATCCGACCTCCGCGTGCTCGTAATGAGGCGCCGGCTCTCGCGCCTGGGTCGCGAGCTTTCGAGCCTGCACGATCAGGCGCTCATCGTCCGAGACGAGCATACCGCCGCCGCTCGTCGTGATGATCTTGTTGCCGTTAAAGGAGAAGACGGCGAGTCGGCCGAAGCTGCCAGCTGGCTGACCCGACCAGCGTGCGCCAAGGGCCTCAGCCGCGTCCTCGATGATGGGGATGTCGTAGGTCTGACAGATCGGCACGATGCGGTCGTAATCGGCGCACTGCCCGTAGAGGTCGACCGGGAGGACCGCCTTGGGGAGAGCGCCGCGCTTCGCGCAGGCGCTCAGGTGCTCTTCAAGCAGATCGGGATCGAGATTCCAGGTCCGTCGATCGCTGTCGATGAA
>CALCNF010000561.1 GCA_937897815.1 uncultured Pseudomonadota bacterium
CTCGTGACCGACATCGAAGCGCAGCTGGCGGACGGCCTCCATGAACGGCAGCGACTCGATGTCACCCACGGTGCCACCCACCTCCACGATAGCGACGTCACGACCGTCGGTCGCCGCGAGAACGCGCTCCTTGATCTCGTTGGTGATGTGAGGAATCACCTGCACGGTGCCACCCAGGTACTCGCCCCGACGCTCCTTGTTGATCACCGCGTCGTAGACCTGGCCTGAGGTGAAGTTGTTCTTCTTCGACGTCGTGATGTTCACGAAGCGCTCGTAGTGGCCCAGGTCGAGATCGGTCTCGGCGCCGTCATCGGTGACGAAGACCTCACCATGCTGGAAGGGGTTCATCGTCCCGGGATCGACGTTGATGTACGGATCCATCTTGAGGATGGTGACGTTGAGCCCGCGGGCCTCAAGCAGCGCGCCGAGCGCCGCCGCCGTCAAGCCCTTGCCCAGCGAAGACGCGACTCCACCGGTGACGAAGATAAACTTGGTGTGCTTGTAGGCCATGGTCACCCGCTCCACTGCCCCGCACCGGTCTCACCGGGTCGGAGCGTCTGGCCGGTCGCCGCGCCGTAGCGACGACCGATTGCTGTACTCGTGACCCGGAGGTCAGCGAACCCTAGCGGCCGATCACGACAACGTCAACGGCCTGGTTTCGCCAATCTCTACTCGCCCTGAAGCCGCTTCTCAAGCGCGATCTCAGCGTCGCTGGCGCGCACATAGGCCGGATCGAAGGAGGGGGCTCGGGATCCGTCACGACCTGCCGCCTCCCAAGCTCGGATGGCGGCGCTCCCCACGTGGGCCGCAGAAGCCACATGCCAGCTCAAGGGGACGGGGCTTGCCACACCATAGGCGAGCGCCCCTGAACCCAGGACTACCGGCTCATCTGAGCGCTCTCGAGCGCGCTCGAGGACCGTCGAAGCGGGCGCCACCATCGGCTCCATGAGACAGGCGGCCTCGCCCTCCCCGTCAAACCGGTAGAGCGCTCCGTAGACCTCGCCCTTGCGGGCGTCGATCATGGCGAGCACCTCGGCGCCGGGAACGGCCCCGTTCATCGCCAACGCGTGGAGACTGTCCACGGTCCAGATCGCGGCCCCCAACCCCTGACCGATCCCCAGCGCGGTAGCCATGCCGACTCGCACGCCCGTGAACCCACCGGGGCCTCGGCCCACGGCGATCAACTCGATGTCCTTCGGGGTAAGCTCGTGACGCTCCAGCATGACGCCTACCAAGCTCAGGACCGCGTCAGCATGGCGGTGGCCCCGGTGCTGAGTGACCTCCTCCAGAAGCCTCTTTTCGCCCTGCTCTCTCGCCTCCTCGGCGAGCCTCCAGAGCGCGACGCCCAAATGATCCCCGCCCGTCTCGAGCGCCAGGGCCAGCGGGCCCTGCGGGCCCAGATCTCGCCCCTTCAACCGCTCCCGACGCCGGGCCATTACCAGGGCCTCTCAATGTCGTTCTTGATCACGAACATCATGAGCACGACGATGAACGCCAGACCCATGTAGGTAGCGATCTGGCGTGTGCGCAGAGAGACCGGCTGCCGCCGCACCGCCTCCATCGCGAGGAACATCACGTGTCCACCATCGAGGATGGGAATCGGGAGCAGGTTGATCAGCCCGAGGCTCACGGAGAGCCAGACCATCAACCCGAAGAAGTACTCCCAACCATAATCCACGGTCTTGGCCGCCAGGTGGGCGATCCCGATGGGGCCTGAGAGCTCGTCGAGAGGGACGTTGCCTGAGAAGAGCCCCGTGATCGCCGCCAGGTTCAGCCGAATCGCCTCGTGGGTCCTGCGAATGGAGCTCCAGGTCGCGTAGGCCCAGCGCTCGCCCTCGATCTGAAGGGGCGGGGGAGCGAAGCGACCGAGCTCTGTGATGACCCCGAAGGTTCGAACCTGGTGATCCGCGTCACCCGGGATAGGCCGGATGACCACGTCCATCCAGCCATGTCGCTCGGCAGTATGCACCTGATCGCCGGAGGCCCAGGTCATGGTGTGGGTCGCGTCAGGATCATCAGCGAGCGCCGCGGCGAGAAAACCCCAGTGGCGACAAGGGTGCTCATCGAGGGCGAGCACCACGTCCCCGGGTTTCAGGCCCAGGGTATCGGCTGGCGAACCCTCGTCGATCTCACGGACAAGACAATCCCACGAGCCAAAGCCCCGCCAGGCATCCCCGGCGTCGGGCTCGACGGTCACGCGGACCTGTACGGGATCGGCTGCGGAGAGAAGCGTAGGCGACTTGGCGAGCGTGGAGCGCTCCACGGTCATGGAGACCGCGGCTCCTTGAGCCGCCTTAAGCGACGCCAGGAGGGCATCGTAGTCGAGGATGCTCTCGCCGTTCACCGAGCGGACCAGATCTCCATTACGGAGTCCCGCTGCCGAGGCCACGGACCCCTCGCGCACCATCACGAAGGGACGCAGGTAGACCGGACTCACGCCGATCCGCCCTGACTCATTGAAGATGCCGATGCCTGGCAGGAGCTCCGCGCGAACCAGCGCAGGGGTGAGCTCCAGTTCTACGGGTTCGGACTGCCCGTGGCGCTCCACCGTCATCTGGAGCGTGGTGGCTGGATGGTCGGAGACCCGGTCCCGAAGTTGCCACCAGCTCGTGATGGGATCGCCGTCGATGGCGACGACCCGGTCTCCGGCCTGCAGCCCCGCTTTCGAGGCGGCGCCAACAGGATCGACCATCCCGATCCAACTGGGAACTCGGTCGACGAGGATGAGACCCATGCCGAGGTAGATGAAGTAGGGCAGCAACAGGTTGAAAGCCGGCCCCGCGCAGACGATGAGGAGCCGCTCCCAGATCTTCTTGTGGCTGAAGCTGGCTTGCAGACGATGGAGTGGGAGTTCCTCACCCGGGTCGTCTCCCAGCATCTTCACGTAGCCGCCCAGGGGCAGCAGAGCGATCACGTATTCGGTGGGCTCCATGCCCTCACGGCGCCGGCCTTTGAAGCTGAACAGAGTCGGACCGAAGCCTATGGAGAAGGTCTCGACCTGAACGCCCACGGCCCGGGCCGCCAGGAAGTGTCCCAGCTCGTGAAAGAAGATCAACCCGCCGAGCAGCAGGATGAAGTAGATGAAGGCCATGGCTCCTCGGGATCGAGAATGACACGGAATATAGTGGCGGGTCGGCCTGGAGCCAAGCCCGGGTTTCGGCTCAGCAGAATCGAACGAAACACCGAGGGCTCACGTGCGTGCGCGCTCACGCACGCGCGCCCTGCACGCGCGCCTTGACAGTAGGCGGCTCCAGCCGGAACACTCCTTGGAGCTATGAAGTGCGCCATCTGCTCCAGCCCGCTCGGTCCTCCCGAGGAGAACGCCCACCACCCTCTGTGCAGCGCACGCTGCAAGATGGTGGACCTGAGTAAGTGGCTCAACGCCGAGTACGTGATCCAGGGGCCACCCTCCTCCATGGGCGGCCCAGGAGACGGGTTCGCCGGGATTGACCTGTCGGAGTTCGACGAGTGAGAGGAGCCCTCGCAGCCCTGGTCCTGGCGACCCTGACGGCCTGCGCCCCGCGCGCCGTCGAGCGACCCGCGGAGGCGGTCACGGCCGCCGGGCCTGTCGCGGAAGAGCCAACCCTCGAGCCTCGTGTACGCCCCCACATGATCGACACGGTCCTCGAGAACGGGCTCCGCGTCCTCCTGGTGCAGGAGCGCTCATCACCGTTGGTGACCTTTCAGTCCTGGATCGGCGTCGGCTCCATCTATGAGCATGAGGCTCCCGAGGGTGCTGATCACGGCATCACGGGGCTATCCCACTTCTTCGAGCACATGATGTTTCGGGGGACGGAGAAGTACCCTCGTTACTTCGACACCATCTACGGGCTCGGCGGCAAGCTGAACGCCTTCACCTGGCTCGACGAGACCGTGTACTGGGAGAACCTGCCCAGCGAACACCTCGAGACGGTGATCGCTATGGAGGCCGACCGCCTGGAGCACATGAAGGTCGACTTCCTGAGCCTGGAGCCCGAGCGAGAGGTCGTGAAGTCAGAGCGGCGACTTCGGACCGACGATCGAGCGGAGGGTCTCGCCTGGGAGGTCCTTCAGTCCAGGGTGTTTAGAGAGCACCCCTACCACTGGGGCACCATCGGCTGGATGACGGACTTGAACGCCATCACGCTCGAAGAAGCGCAGGCCTATCATCAGGCCCA
Organism: uncultured Pseudomonadota bacterium; assembly: GCA_937897815.1. Taxonomy (GTDB): domain Bacteria; phylum Myxococcota_A; class UBA9042; order PHBI01; family CALCNF01; genus CALCNF01. Next base: position 4,158 of record CALCNF010000561.1, read on the forward strand.
CTACGCTCCGAACAACACCACGGTCATCATCGTCGGAGATCATGAGCCCGCCCAGACCCTGGCGTGGCTCAACCAGTACTACGGACACATGAGCGCGCGAACCCTGCCCCCTGAGCCTACGGTCACAGAGCCGAAGCAAGAGAGCGAGCGAAGAGACCGCATCTTCAAAGCCTCCCGACCCCAGACCGTGATGTGGGCCTATCGGGCGCCGGCCGCCCGCGAACGTGACTACGCCGTACTCGAGGTCATCGATCGACTCCTCAACGGTGGGAAGACGGGGAGACTCAAGCGAGCGCTGATGTACACCGATAGCCCGAGCGTCGGGCAGATCAGCAGCTTCCTGTTCCCCATCCGCCAGCCCTATATGTACACCTGGTCTGCGCGGCTGCTCCCTCATATGTCCGTGCGTGAGCTTGAGGCTCGAATCGACCAGGAGATGGAGTGGATCCGAAAGGGAGAGGTCACCCCCGACGAGCTCGCCCGCGCGGTCGCGTCTCTGCGCTCAGACCTGGTTCGCCAGAACCTGTCGAACCGGAGGAAAGCCGAGCAGATCGGCTTCTCGACGCGCGCGACAGACGACCCGTTCACGTTTCTCGACCGCCTCTCGGTCTATCCAACCGTCACGGTCGAGGACATCCGCAGGGTGGCCAGCGAGATCCTCAACCCGACCTCTCGCACCTGGGTTCCGGTGGTCGATCGACGGCGTTTGACCGAGCTCGGGGAGCTCTTGACCACGGCCGACCCCTCGTTTCCGCACGCGCTCGGAGAGCTCCTGACGGGCTCCCTGGACGTGATGGTTCGACGAGCTGAGCTCGATGAGCTGCTCCTCACCGTGGAGATCGAGGAGGACGCCATCGAGCGCCTGCGAGAGCGCGCGAGTCAAGCGTTCACCAGCGCCGACGCCGGCCAGAAGAAGGCCATCGAGAACTACATGGCCGAGGCGGAGGGAGGACTGGCGAAGCGGCTGATCACGAGCGCCTCCATGCGCGCTGACGCGGGCCAGCGAGAGGACGCGCTGCGCGTGATCGAGACGCGCTTGCGGCGCAAACTCAAGCGGGTGCGACGAGCGCGATGGGACACGAGCCACCCTCCGTACGCCATGGCGCTGA
>CALCNF010000562.1 GCA_937897815.1 uncultured Pseudomonadota bacterium
GGAGGACGCCAAGGACGACGGGCCGGCCGGAGGCGGATCGGGCGATGAGCTCTATGACCGAGCCCTGCGCATCGTCGCGGAGACGCGAAAGGCCTCCATCAGCTTCCTGCAGCGGAAGCTGAAGATCGGCTACAACAGCGCCGCTCGCCTCGTAGAGCGCATGGAGGATGAGGGCGTCGTCGGACCCTCGGATGGCACGAGTCGACCGCGCGAGATCTTCATCAACGAGCTCTAGGCGCGCCGCTCACTCGAAGTTGCCGTGCATCTCGATGCAGTAGATCTCACATCCCTCTTTGGAGGGGTGCTTGAAGGCCTTGTCCTGGTTGGTCGTGATGACCTCTTTCCAGCTCTTAGGCTTCTTCTTGAGGCACTTCCGATAGCAGATAGGTCCCTGCCGGGTGGTCATCGAACGGACCGTCTCCGGGATCTTCACCTTGGTCTCATCGGTCTTGAAGGTCGCGACCGGAGCGGCGGTTCCATCGCGGAAGCTCTTCGTGTCCCATTTCTCGCTGTTGAGCATCTCCTCACCCACGAGCACCCAGCCGGCGTCTGACTTCTTCAAGTCCAGGCGCTTGTCTCCCTGGTCCGCATAGGTGGGCGATCGCCAGTATTGTTCGAAGGTGATGGAAGCGGTGGCGCCGTCGTCTCCCTCGGTGATCTTCGGCGCACGGCAGTCCACGTGGAGCGGCTTCTTGAACATCTTGCCGCGGTCCTTCAGCCACGCTTTCTGATCATAGGTCTTGGCCTTGCGCTTCTTGGAGCGCTTGATGCCCTTGAACTCTGAGGCGTAGAGAGCCGAATACGTATCGAAGTCTCCGGCGGTCTGGGCGTCGCACCACTGAGTGAGAACAGCCTCAATGGGGCTCGCCTGCTTCTCCTCGGTCGCGGAGGCCTCGGAGTCTGTAGAGCTCTTCTCGCCACCACAAGCGATGAGCGCGAGCGCGCACACGGCCACAAAGACAAGTCGCATCGGTTCCTCCAAGATGTCGTTGGTTCGGCCATTATGGCACGGCCGCCTGGGACATCAACCGACCCCCGGGGCCGCCACCACGACCCCGTTTCGCACCTCAGGAGCGTCGCATTTGACCCAGGGCGATGACGTAGCGCAGCGTCACGTCTACGGGGATGCCGTGCTCGCTCTCGAGCTTCTTGGCGACCTCAGAGACCGGCTTTCCGCTCTCGATGGCGCTGATGAGCGTAGGGGTGATCTCCGTGAGCAGCTCACCCCACTTCTCTACCTCTGCGTCGCTCAAGATCGCGCCGCGCTCGGTGAGGTTCCAGGCCCAGAGCTGGATCGCTCCGTAGATGCTCAACAGGATCCACAGAGGAACGGTGAACCCACCGAGGGTGAATCGAAACACGGGCTTCACCGCGAGGTCGAAGAGGCCCATACCCGCCGCCAACAGCAGCGAGATCGTCCCGACCTGAAGCGCCGTTACCCGCACCTCTAGTCCTTCGCTTCAGGCTTTCGAGGGCGCGGCTCCGGACTCTCGTCACCTTTGGGTGTCTCAGGGGACGGTCGGGTCGCGTCTGGCGTCTTGTCCTCGTCGACCGCGTCGGCGGTCTTCGTGGCGGCGGCCTTCTCCTTGGACCTCGGTGCCGGGCGCGCCCCGTCGGGCTCAGGCGCTCGCTCGGTGGTGGCCTTCTTGTCCTCGCGTTTCGTCTTCTCGACCGGACGCTCAGCGCTCTCTTTGTCGGACTTGGTCTTCGCCTGCTCGTCCTGAGGAGCGTTCTTCGCCTTCTTCGCCTTCTTCGCGTTCTTCTTGGCCATCCGCAGGCGGCGGGCCTCCAGCCGCGCCTCCTTGGCCTTGCGCTTCTTCTCGAGCTTCTGCTTGTAGGCCTCGATTCTCTGGGCCTTTCGCTCCGCTCGAAGACGCTCTCGCTCCGCCTTTCGCTCTGCGGCCTTCTGGCGTCGCTCAGCGGCCTTTCGCTCTTGTTCCTTCTTCCACTCCGCGAGGTGTTCGGCGAAGCAAGGAGCGAGGGGCTTGAGCGCCGGCTCGGCCATCAGGTACTTCACGGCTCGGGCCGTCAGGTGGATCCCGTCGGCTCCGCGGAGTCCCTCTGGGCTCTTGCGATCGGGGGCCTGGAACGAGGAGACCATCTTTCCGTTGGGCTTGCGGGTGGCTCTGTAGACGTTGATGAAGGCCGCGTTACCTTCGAACGCCTCGACCTCGCGCTGCATGATGGCGTTGATCCGGGGCCCAAGAATACGGGCCGTCTTGCCCTCAAAGGCCGTCGGGCCCATCCAGATGATGGGACGTGCCAGGTCCGGTCCTGCGAGGTTCTTGAGCATCTTGCGAACGCGCTCTGCGTAGAGCTTCTCCCAGCGCTTCTTGTGCTTGGGGCGCAGCCACTTCTTACCGATTCGCAGGGCCTGGTTGTCGTTCGTCCCCAGGGAGACGATCACGAAGTCGGGCCGGTAGCGAGCCATCAGCCCTTTGGCCTTGCGCGGCCAGTCATGGAAGTCTGGCCTCGCCAAGCCGCTCGACGCCTTGCCCCAGTGGCGGCTTTCGACCTTCCACCGGCGCTTGAGCATCCCCTTGAGCATGGGGCCCAGGACGCTCCCCATGGTCGAGCTGCCGATCATATAGCCCGTAGGTTCTCCCTTGAACTTGGGACAGCCCTTGGAGAGAGCCGGCTTCGCTGCCCGCGCATGGGCGGGCGCGCCGAGCGCGATCAGGCACGCGCACGCGAACGGGAGCAACATGGAGGGAATACGCGACA
>CALCNF010000563.1 GCA_937897815.1 uncultured Pseudomonadota bacterium
GACATCGAGACCCGCCGAAGAGACGCCACCGACGACCGCCGTGAGGCCCTCCGAGGCGCCGACCGAGAGCGAGCCTGCGTCGTCCTGGCTCCAACTCAAGACCGAAAGATCCAGACTGTAGAGGTTCAGCGTTCCGCTGCCGAGCTTACCCGCTCCTCCGCTCTGTGCATCCAAGGAGACGCCCGCGAGCCAGGCCTCGCCCGGCTCCACAGCGCTCGCGAAGATCGCGCCCCGCATCAGGGCCTCGGGGACATCACCTTGATCGTCCTCCTTCGCGAACTCTCCCGTCTCGGGGACGAAGCTCCATAGGGTGTTCGAAGGGGTGAGCTGGCCGCTCTCGAGACTGAATCCGCCAACCAATAGGACCCGTTTACTGACCGGGTCCCAAACGGCCGCTGCATGAGCGAGCGCGGGGACCGTCTTATCGGCGCCGGTCGCCACGGGGGAGAGCGGTGGAACGACCGACACCCATGAGCCGTCGTCCTCCAACCGCCAGACGTCCTGAAGAGGCTGGCTCTGCGCTGTTCGGGCTCCACCAAAGAGCCATGTCGCGCCGTCCTTGGCCCGCAAGGCGACGGTCGCCCCGACTCGGGCCGGGATCCCCGCCCAGGGCTGATCGGGGCTCCAGGCGCCTGCCTCGCCATCAAAGGTGAACGTGGTGGCCCAGGACGCCATCGGGTGGGCCGCTCCGGGCAAGACCGTCACATCGCTCTTCGAGGCCTCCGACACAGCCAGACAACCCGCGAGAGGTCGCGCTGATTCGAGTTCGTAGCTCTCGGACTGCCAGCCCGATCCGCCGGAGAAGAAGCGCCACACAGTCGGGGTGGGGGCGGCCTGGAACGGCGGCTCCCCGGGGAGCTCTTTTCGCCCACCAAACCAGAGCAGGTCATCACCGACGATCGCCCCGCAGGGATCCCGCAGGAGCTCACTCGGGGAGTCAGCCAGTCCCGGATCGATCCAGAGGTCCGGTTCATCAAGGGCGAGCACAGCGACAGCCGGGGCGCCTTGAGCGGCGCCTCCAAAGACCCACAGCTCAGCGGTCCCTTCATTGTAGACGGCTCCGTGTCGCTCCCGTGCCGCAGGTCCCGCCTTCAGATACTCCCAGGTGCACGTGATCGGGCTATCGACCTCAGCCCCCTGAGAGAAGGTACCGAGCCAGGTGCCGCTCGCGTTGAGCCCACCCACCATCACTACCTGGGAGTCGCTGACGGTCGTCAAGCTGTGCCAAGCGACAGCCGACGGAACGCCTCCGTCGCCCTGCTGGACAACCTCTTGCCAGCTCGCGCTCTCCGGGAAGTAGGCCCACAGATCCCCTTGGGCAGGCGCGTTCTGCTCGACGCTCTGGAGGCCCCCGGACACGAGCAGCGCTCCTGGCACCGGGAGCCAGGCGACGGCGTGGCCCCAGCGCAGGCCAGGCCCTTCGCCGGCCAGCGGCTCCATGAGGGTCCAGGCACCCTCCTCCAGGTCATGGACCCAGAGATCACCGAGCGCGACCTGGATATCCCCGGCCGGCGTCTGACCCACGTGAAGGCCACCATACAACCAGACGGCAGAGTCCGCGGCCGCCATGGGCCAGCGCGCGCGAGCCGACGGCTGGGCCTCCGTGATGGACGCTGCCGCCGGGTCGAAGGTCTTCACGACCCCCTCATCAATCTGTCCGTCACAGTCGTTGTCGAGGCCATCACAGCTGACCTCGCTATCTTCGAAGCTCGGCACGACGGAGTAGGCGCACAGCCACTCTCCGTCCATGCATACGGCGCCCGTGTCCTCTTGCCCCTGACAGACCCCGCCCGTAAGGCAGTTCAGATCATTGGGGGCTCCCGCGGCGTCCTCGTCCGTGAAGCCGTCGCAATCATCGTCAACACCATCGCAGGTCTCGGCGACTCCGTTCTCGAGGTCGGCGCTGCAGAGCGCAGCGGGCTCTCCATTCGGGCCGACGCCACACACGACGGCACCGGTCTCGCCGGCGCAGGCCCCTTGTCCTTTGCACGGCTCTCCGAGCTCCGCTCCATCCGGCGCTGAGAGCCCCTCATCGACCTGTCCGTCACAGTCATCATCGAGTCCGTTGCAGCTCGTCTCCTCGCCCGGCTCGTAGCCCTCAACTCCGAGAAAACTGCAGTAGACAGAGTCCCCATCACAGCCGACCTTGAGCGGCTCCAGGTTCGCGCAGACCCCAAGCTTCGGACAGCTCAACTCAAGGCCATCGGGCTCATCGATGAGGCCGTCGCAATCATCGTCCATACCGTTGCAGGACTCGGAGCCATTGGATGCGAGCGAGAGGGTCGAGCACGCGGCCGCGCCAGCGATGCAGACGACCGTTCCCCCTTCACAAGAACCTGTCCCGCACGCGGCGCCGAGCTCGAGGATCTCCCCCGTGTGATCGACCCAGGAGACCCCCTCGTCGATCGCGCCATCGCAGTCGTTATCCAGCGTGTCACAGAGCTCCGCTTCGCTCGCGTCCTGGGAACCGCCAGGCCCGGTGGAACACACAGCGCTGGCCTGCTCTTCGTTGAGCACGCACTCAACGATCCCGCCTTCGCTTGAGCCTCCTGTGAACGCGCAACTCCCAAGGGAGGCGCAAGGCTCACCGACCGCGAGGTCACCATCTGGGGTCGACAGCGTCACACCCTCATCGGTCTGACCATCGCAGTCATCGTCCTGGTTGTTGCAGGCCTCTTCCGCGAGCGTGGGATCCGCGTCGGTTCCTCCCTGGTTGACCGAGCAGATAGCCGACATCGTCTCAGCACCACACTCCACGACCCCATCCAGTCCGGCGCAGGCGCCCTGCCCCGAGCAGGCCTCTCCGAGCTCCGAGCTCCCGCCCGCGACGGACTCGTACACGATCCCCTCGTCCACGTAGCCGTCGCAGTCGTTGTCCAGGCTGTCGCACGAGACCTCTCCCGTAGCGCCGGACTCATAATCGGGCACATCGTCGAAGACACAGGTCCGAATCGGCGGGTCGACGCTCGTATCGCAGGTCGCTCGCACCGCAGCCTCGGCTCCGCTGCACACACCGGCGGTCGGACACGCGTAGAGCGCGATCGCCTCCGGCTTCGTCTCGGTCGCGCTGTCGTCTGGATCGAACTGGTCCTCAATACAGTCGCCGTCCGCATCCTGGCTCATGCTCTCGAGGGCATCATGACGATCGTTTGTCGTCGGGTCATTGTCCCCATCCGCGTCGAGCGGCTGACTGAAGTCGGCGCCGACCTCCTGAAGATCATTCGGCCCATCGCCGTCCGTATCCGCGTTGAACGGGTGGGTGTTCAGCAGGGCCTCATGGACGTTGAGAAGCCCATCACCGTCATCATCGGCCTGGGGGTCCAGGCAGACCGCGTTGTGGCAGAGGTTGGACACGCATTGGTCGCTCGAGGCGCACACGACACCCTCGGGTCGTTTGTCCTCCTCAGCGCAACCGCTCAGCCCCCCGAGAGAGACGATCGTCGCGATGATCCATGCGGTCGTTACCCGCGAGCGGATAGAGCCTGCTAGACTCACGTGATGAACTTCCTGTTGCGTTGGTGTGTTCGACCGGACGTCGACCGAGACCTCACCTTGATGAGAATCGCCGAAGGTTTCAAGTGTCGCGTGCGCGCTCGCGTGGAACTCGTGCTCCTCGTCGGGGTCGTGAGCGCCCTTCTATCGGCCCCCGCCCTGGCGGGTGAGCGACCTTGTAAGCCCGTGGAGAGAGGACAGCGCGTCAGCGTCGATTTCCGTTCGGTCTCCCTGGAGACCGTGGGACGCTATGTGTCCTGCGCCGCCGAGATCGGCCTGCTCTACTCCCCCTCTGCGCTTCGAAGCCGCGTCATCACCGTCGTCGCGCCGAACCCAGTAGATGCTCAGGGACTGGTTCGGGTCTTCGAGGCGGCTCTCCGAGGTCACGGTCTGTTCCTGGAGAAGCGCGGCGCGTACTACCTGGTTCGCGAAGACGCTCAGGTTCCGTCGAAGAGCCGCTCCACCAGAGGTCGGTAGCCCTGAACCGCGGTGCGCTGAAGGTAGAAGTCCATGCCCCGCTCACCGCCGAGCTCTTCGCCCCCGCCAGCGCGGCCGGGTCCGCCGTGGACCAGCTGCGGCAAAACGGCCCCCGGGCTCGGAGCGCTCTCGGCGACCTTGGCGCTGCCCAGAGTGACGCGACCGCTCCAAGGCGCAAGCTCGAGAACCAGGTCGCGAGCGAAGGCGCGGTCATCGCTGTACACCGAGGCCACCAGGCTGCCCCGGCCTCGAGCGACCAGCTCACCCGCCTGGGCCACGCTCCCGTCATAGGGAAGGATGGTCGTCACGGGTCCGAAGACCTCTTCGTTATGAACGAGGTCCGCCGCCAGAGAGGCCTCGGGGTCGGCCGTGCGCAAGACATGGGTATCGACGAAATATCCTGTCTCGCCGGAGACACCGGCGAGCTGCTCAGGACGCCCGGTCCCGCGAACCCTTGAAGCGACGCTTGAGAAGCGATCAATGCCCCCCATGATGTCATCTCGCTGGCGAGCGTTGACCACGGGCCCCATACGAACCCCGTCGGTGAACGGGTCTCCGATGGAGATCCGGCTGAGATCGGACGCGAGCGCGTCCGTAAAGTCATCCGCCACCTCGACCGGCACGAAGATCCTTCGGGTCGCCGTGCACTTCTGACCCGTCTTCTGGATCACCTCACGAACGGCGTCGCGAACCAGCATGTCAAACACGTCGTCACCCGCGCTGACGTCCGGTCCCAGGACCGCTGAGTTCACGCTGTCGGCCTCGACGTTCACGGGGATCCCCTGCTCAATGACACGAGCGTGGGTGCGGAGATGATTGCCGACACCACTGGAGCCGGTGAAGGCGAGAACGTCGCCCGTCTTCA
>CALCNF010000564.1 GCA_937897815.1 uncultured Pseudomonadota bacterium
ACCCGCGCGGGCCTGATCACGCGCGAGCGCTACATGGAGATCCTCGGGGATCGCATCGCGACCCTTCGCGCCATCCCAGGACGACGACTTCAGAGCCTCGAGGAGTCCAGCTACGACGCGTGGATCAAGCTCTACCGGCGCGACGAGAACACGGTGAACAGCAGCGTCTCCTACTACCTCAAGGGCGCCATGGCGGTCTTTATGCTCGATCTCCACATCCGGTTGGAGAGCGGTGGAGAGCGCAGCTTTGACGACGTCCTGCGCGCCCTGTGGATCCGCCAGCGAGACACGAATCAGGCCATCGCGCCGGCGGAGGTCAATCAGCTCCTGAGCGAGGCCGTAGGCATGGATCTCACGAGCCAGCTGGACGCCTGGGTGCGCACCCGGGAGGACCTGCCGTTTGAGGAGATGCTCGGCCGCTTCGGCCTGACCCTGACAGGGAAGCACAAGGACACCTACACCCGGCCGAAGACCGCCAGCGGTGGACCCGCCCCCTGGATGGGGATCACCTCAAAGACCGTGCGTGGACTCACGATCGTAAACGAGGTCCGAAGGGACGGGCCCGGCCACGAGGCGGACATCGCCTCAGGCGATGAGCTGATCGCCATCGACGGCCTGCGCCTGGAGCCGGGCGGCCTGAAGAAGCGCCTTGCGCTCTTCGAGCCAGGACAGACCCTCAAGCTCACCCTTTCTCGGCGCCACGAGCTCATCGAGCGAGAGCTGACCCTGGGCGCGCGGCCCCACGACGGCTACACGCTGGCCTTGAGCGAGGCGCTCACCGACGACCAGCGCGCCTCCATCCACGCGTGGCTCGGCGGGCTCCCGGAGAGCTAGGTGTCGAGCTTCTTCACGTTTGAGGGAGTGCTGGAGACGCTCGTCGAGCGACAGGTCATCGAGGCCGAGGACGCACGGCGAGCCCGAGAGTCCCAGAGCGCCCAGCGCTTTGACCTGGCTCGCACCCAGGGCGTCGCCGCGGGCCACCGAAGCCTCGAAGCGCCTGGGCCCGCGGGTCTGCTCGCGAGCTTTGGGTTGACCACACGGGACGGAAAAAAACTCACTGAGGACCGCATCACCGAGCACCTGGCGGACCAGCACGGTCTCCCCTACGTGAAGATCGATCCCCTCAAGCTCGACGCCCAGCTGATCACCAACACCCTCTCCTGGCCCTTCGCCCGACGCCACAGCATGTTGGTCCTGTCGAAGAGCCCCAACGCGATCAAGATCGCCATCGATGATCCGGGCCGAATGGAGTCCATCGAGACCGTGCGCTCCAGTCTGGACCGCGAGATCGAGGTCTACCTGGCGACCTCCAGCGATCTCCGCGCGCAGATCCGAGAGGTCTACGGCTTTCGCGCCTCCCTCAAGGGCGCCGAGGCCGATCTGAACGAAGAGACCGATCTCGGAAATCTCGAGCAGCTCGTACGACTCAAGAGCCTCGAGGAGCTCGAGACCAACGACAGCCACGTGGTGAGCGCGGTCGACTACCTGCTCCGGCACGCGATGGGTGCCCGTGCCAGCGACATTCACGTGGAGCCCAAGCGAGAGGAGGCGATCGTGCGCCTCCGCATCGACGGCGTGCTGCACACGATTCGCACCATCCCCCGGGCCGTGCATCTGGCCGTCGTCAACCGGGTCAAGACCATGGCGCGACTGGACATCGCCGAGAAACGAAAGCCCCAAGATGGGCGGATCAAGACCACCGACGCCGGCGCGGAGGTCGAGCTGCGCGTGTCGACGCTGCCCGTCGCCTTCGGTGAGAAGCTGGTCATCCGAATCTTCGATCCGGGCCTCCTGCTGCAAGACCTGTCCCACCTCGGTCTGACCGACCGGCAGCGGGTCGCGCTCCAGTCCTTCATCGGACGCCCCCATGGTCTGATCCTCGTGACCGGGCCCACTGGGAGCGGCAAGACCACGACCCTGTATTCAGCGCTGCAGGCCCTGACCTGCGAGAGCATCAACGTCACGACCATCGAGGATCCCATCGAGATGGTGGTCGAGGACTTCAATCAGACGGCCATCCGACCCAGAGCTGGAATCACCTTCGCGTCGGCGCTCAGGACCCTGCTACGTCAGGACCCTGACGTGATCATGGTGGGCGAGATTCGAGATCGTGAGACAGCGGAGCAGGCCCTGAGCGCGGCCCTCACCGGGCACCTGGTGCTCTCAACCCTGCACACGAACGACGCCCCGACCGCTGTGACTCGACTTCTGGAGCTGGGCGTCGAGCCCTTCCTGGTCTCGTCGACGCTGGTCGGCGTGATCGCCCAGCGGCTCGTCCGAAAGCTCTGCCCCGAGTGCGCCCAGCCGACGAAGCTGTCCCGTCAACAGGTCCTCGCGCTGGGGATCCCTCTCGAGGAGGGCGAGGCGACACCGGAGCTCGCGGTGAGCGCTGGGGCGGGGTGTGTCGCGTGCCGTCAGACGGGTCTTCAAGGGCGCACCGGGGTCTTCGAGGTGCTCGAAGCGAGCCCGCGCATCGACAAGCTCATATTGGCCGAGGCGAGCTCGAGCGAGCTCATGGACGCGGCGCGCCAGGATGGGATGCGCACCCTGCGCGAGAGCGCCATCGAGAAGCTCGCGAGCGGAGAGACGAGCTTTGAAGAGGTCTTGCGGGTCTCCGTGACCTAGGAGATCGGCGCGATCTCTCCGCTCTCTAGCTTCCGCTCATACTCGGCGAGGTCCTTCTTCACGTTGGACGACAAGAGCACCACGCCGACCACATTGGGGAAGGCCATCCCGAGCACCATCAGGTCACTGAAGTCCAGGATGTTGGTCGCCGTGACCAAGGAGCCGAGGAAGGTGCAGCACAGGAAGATGATCCGGTAGATCATCGAGGAGCCGTCGCCGAACATGAAGGCCCAGCAGCGCTCACCGTAGTAGGACCACGAGATCATGGTCGAGAAGGCGAAGAGCACCACCGCGATGCTCAGGAGCATCGGGAACCAGCTCACGACCGAGCCCATGGCTGCGCTGGTGAGCGCCCCTCCCTGGTTGGCGGCGATGAGCTCGGCGTTGGCCGGATCGGTGTAGGCGCCCGTGATGACGATGACCAGGGCGGTCATGGAGCAGACGACGACCGTGTCGATGAACGGCTCAAGTAGGGCGACCACGCCCTCCTCGACCGGATGCTTCACCTTGGCCGCCGAGTGCGCGATCGCCGCAGAGCCGATGCCGGCCTCGTTGGAGAACACAGCGCGCTTGATTCCGATGACGAGAACGCCGATGAAGCCGCCGAAGGCCGCATCCGGGTTGATGGCGCCGTCGACGATCGTCCCGATGGCGGCGGGGATCTCGGAGACGTGAGTCCCGAGGATGTACAGGCACGCGAGGACGTAGAAGCCGCACATGAAGGGGACGATCTTGTCGGCCACCGAGGCGATACGCTGAATACCGCCGATGATCACGATGCCCACACCAATGGTCATGCCGAGGCCATAGATCCAAGGGCTGTCGGCGAAGATCGGGACGACCGTGGCGACCATGTCCAGGCTCTGCTTCACCTGGAAGGAGTTGCCGCCGCCGAGCGAGCCTCCGATGCAGAGGAGGCAGAAGAGGATCGCGAGGACCTTCCCGAACCCAGCCATCCCGCGCTCTTGCTTGAGGCCCTCAGAGAGGTAGTACATGGCGCCGCCCATGATGCGGCCGTCCGGCCTCACCTGGCGATACTTCTGGCCCAGGGTGCACTCCACGAACTTGGAGGACATGCCGAGGAGCCCGATGGCGACCATCCAAAGAACCGCGCCGGGTCCGCCGGTGCCAACGGCGATGGCGACGCCGGCGATGTTGCCCAGACCGACGGTGGCGGAGAGCGCCGAGGCCAGCGCCTGGAAGTGAGTCACCTCGCCGGGGGAATTCGGATCGTCGTACTTCCCTCGAACGAGATCGATAGCGTGCCGAAACATTCGCACGTTCACGAAGCGCATCTGGAGGGTGAAGAAGACGGCACCGAATAAGAGCCAGGCGACCACGAGGGGCATGCCCAAGCCCGGGATCTCCCAGAACATCACCGCGACCATCCAGCCGATCAGCGTGCCAAAGACGGAGTCGATCTGCGTTGCTATGGCGTCCATGAACCCTCCGGTGATCGGTGACCTGGGGTGTCACGTCGATCTAACGGGGCGTTACCACGACAAGAGGATTGTTGGCCAGCGTCTCGGCGCCTCGAGGGGGCCAGAGATCTCCGGCCCGAACCGGGTCACTGCTCCCGACTTCCCGCCTGAAGACGCTCCATCTTTGGCGTGAGCTCGTAGGTCCCATCCCGCGTGATGTCCACGTAACGATGCCAGTAGTCCCAGCCCTCTTTCTCAAAACGAACGAGGTAGCGTCCGGTCTGCATTCGACGCGGCTTCAGGGGGGTCACGCCAACCTTCTTGCCGTCGATGAGCACGTCCACCCCGTCGGGGGGATCCGTGACGATGTTAAGCATCCCGAAGTAGATCTTCTTCACCATGGCGCCCTTGACGGTCTGGCTATCGCCCTTGGTCACCTTGAATTCCTGCTTCCAGTCTTTGTAGTCCTCGAGCACCGAGCTCGCCGTGTAGGTGCCCGGGGGAAGCCGGACCGCGTCGCCGCCGCTCTTGGTCACGGGCACCCCGTTGACATAGATATCGACGCCCTTGGGTTTGACGCGAAAGTCCACGTTGCCCAGCTTCTGCTGGCGCTTGCGCATCAGGTCGCCCACGCGCTTCATCTTTCGTCGAATCTCGTCGGCGTCGCCGCCCTCAGGCTCCAGGTACAGGAAGCCTGCGCCATAGAGCATGAGCTTCTCAAACTGGTAGGTGCCCTCGGTCACCATGACGAGGTTGTAGTAGATCCCGCTGTCCTCCCGCATGTAGGGCTGGGCCTTCTCGAAGAACTCGAGTGCTTTCAGAGGCTTGCGTCGCTTGATGTAGCGAACGGCGGCGTCATAGTAGCGATCACCAGCCCCGTCATCGTCCTCCTCGGCGTGAGCGACGGCGGGCTCGACGAAGGGGACCGTCTCAGGCGTCGCGACCAGGAGCGCGGTCGCGACCGCGAAGACCATCCAGGATTTCCATTTCAGCATGTGAATCACTTCTCCTGCCCATTCGAATCTCGATAGATGACCACAGTTCTGCGGGTCACGTCACGCTCACCCTGCCTGGCGATCACAGAGAGGACATTGCGACCCGGCTCCAATGGAATCCTGGTCTCGAAGTCCAGCGTACGGCCGTCCACGCCCGGTCCACCGGCCTGGAAGAACACCTTGTCGTCTCCCCGAAACACGTAGACGTATCGCCGCCCGCGATCCGAGCTCGCGTAGCGAGCCGTTCCCGAGAGGACAAACTCGGCCCCCTCGGTCGCGAGAGCTCCCTCCGCCAGAGCGCTCGTGGCCAGCTCAAGGGCTGGCGGAGCGCGACGGGGGGCGGGGCTGAAGGCGTTATCGCTCGCCGCTCCGCTCGAGGGGCGCTGAAGCCCCGCCTCGCGAACCCAACCTTGAAGTTCGTCCTCGCCTTCGCCGCTGAGCCCGACCAGCGCCCACTCGCCGGCGCGACGACGCAGGGCCACCTGGGCTCCGGGCTGAATCGCTCCCATGGAGGCGCTGTCTCCGTGAGCGCCCGCGTGGACGGCGACCGCCTGGTCGCCCGCGCGCACCCAGCCCGAGGCGTCCTTGGCCTTCGGGAACTCCGTGGGGAATACGGGCAAGGAGATCTCGTGCTGCATCCAGGTGCGTAGCGTCTGGTCGACCACGCTGAGCTGGAGCTGGACGTCTTGAGAGGGCAGCCCCGCGCGCACATCGAGCTCAAACTCCGCGGTGGAGGTCGCACCGGCGGCCAACTCGCCGACGCGATGGCGTCCGGAGCGTATGTAGACGTGCTCGCCGGACTCGTTGCGCAGGGTGACCAGCACGTTCTGCGCGGCGCCAGGTCCGAGGTTCTCGACGTCGACGGCCAGACGAATCGACTCGCCTCGCTGGATCAGGCCATCGCGATTGCCAGCATCATCCTCAATCCGCACGGAGGTCGCGAAGCGCGGCAGCTTCAGAGCCCCTACCTCGAGCGTCTTCTGGGCCTCGACCTTCGTCTTATCTCCGGCGCTCCAGAGCTCCAGAGTCAGTCGGTCGGCCTGGAGCTCCAGGCTCTTGGGTAGCTCAACCTCAATGTCCCAGCTGGCCTCTTGGCCCGCCGCGACGCGTCCGAACACGAACTCGCGGCCATCCAGAACGCCGATTCCGCTCCTCAGGTAGGCGTGAAGTCGCCAAAGGCCTCGCTTCCCTCGCACCTTGACCCGAGCCCGCAGCCGAACTTTCTGGCCGGCCTTCGCCCGCTGAAGCGTCTTCCCGTCGGCGTCGAGCACCTCGAGGCTCACGTCCGCGGCGATCCGGCGCGGGTTGTCTCCCTGGGTCCAGTCTACATCCAGCTCACCGAGGCGCTCCGCGAGCGCGTTCTCCTCAGCGGCCTGGCGCGCGGCGAGCACCGGGGTAGCCCAGAGCAGGGCGGTGGCGCGGGTCGCATGACTGCCAGCGACGAGCAGACTCTTGGCCACCTCGACCAGCTCGTCGGGCTCGAACGCGTTGGGATCCTCTGCGGTCTCTTCGCCAGGCGGCTCTTCCTTGGCGTCCTTCCCGGGTTCCGGATCACCGGTGGGCTTGGAGTCCTCCTCCTGCCCCTTCTTGGCGGGCTCACCTTTGCCGTGCAGCAAGTTCAGGCTCAGGCTCGCCTGCTCCTTCTTCGCCGACTGGTGCTCAAGGTGCTTGTCGAGCCCCGCCTCTCCCTGCCGCTCCTGCTGGTCGGGGATCAACCGGACGTACTCCTGGGTGGCGTGCAGGGTGCGGATCTCTACGTCGGGCGCGATCCCCACCGACTGAATGGAGATGTCCCCGGGCGTGAGGTACTGGGCGATGGTCAGCTTCAGGGCGGCATCATCGATCTGATAGATCACCTGCACCGAGCCTTTGCCGAAGCTGGTGTCGCCTACGATGAGGGCGCGCTCGTTGTGCTTGAGGGCCCCGGCGACGATCTCCGAGGCCGACGCGGATCCGCGGTTGATGAGCACGATCAGGGGCAGGTCGGTATAGGTGTCCGCGCGCGTCGCGTGACGCTCCTCTCGCTGACGGACTCCCTGACGCACGGTCGACACGATGGTGCCATCCGCGAGGAATCGATCCGAGACGCGGATGGCCTGGTCAAGGAGACCGCCCGGGTTCTCCCGAAGGTCAAGCACCAGACCCTTGAGTCCGTCAGCTCCCTTGCTGAGCTCGCCGAGAGCCTCGCCCAGCTCCTCGTCCGTGTTGCCCTGGAAGCGAGCGATCTTGATATAGCCGATCCCCGCGCCGAGATCTTCGTGCTCCACCGCCTGGATTCGAATCTCTTCGCGGGTGATCGAGAACGACCGAGGCTCGTTCCATCCTGAGCGCGAGACCCAGATCGTAACGGCGGTTCCCGCCTCCCCTCGAAGTCGATTCACGGCGTCGTTCAAGGGCATGTTGACGGTCGACTCTTCGCCGATCTGCACGATCTTGTCTCCGCTCTTGAGCCCCGTTCGAGCCGCGGGGGTCTTCGCCATGACGCTCATGATCGTCAGGGCGCCATCCCGGACGCTGATCACGATCCCGAGACCGCCAAAACGACCCTGGGTTCCCAGCTGCATCTCTCGGTAGGTCTGAGGAGTGAGGAGCACGCTGTGGGGGTCGAGGGTCGAGAGCAGACCGTTGACCGCCGCGTACTCCACGTCCGCGAGGTCCGTGCTCGGCGGGAGTCGGCGCTGGAGGAAATCAAAGATGTCCGCGAGCTTCCAGCCCAGCTCAAAGAGGTCGCCCACCCGCTCCAGATTGAAGGAGGCCTGCTCGTTGGCGACCCAAACGTCCACAGCCCGGGGCTCGCCGTCGCGTCGGGTGTTCACCCGCACCCGAACCTCAGGCACCAGGGCCTGAACCTCGCGAAGGGCGGCTACGATCATGGGCTTGGGCTTGATGCGCGCTGGATCCACATAGTGGCTGCGCAGCTGACCCGTGACCTTGGTCAGGAGTCGAGCCCTCGACAGATCATGAACGCCGCCGCGATCGATCTTGGCTTGAACCTCAGCCGCTCCGAAGTGCTTGCCGCGAGGTCCGTAGGGGTACACGAGCAACAGGAGCGCCGCGAGGCCGATGAGGCCATAGCCAAGTCGCTGTTTTGTCGTCGGGGTCAAGCGCCTCTCCGCGTGGACATCATCCCATGCCGAGCCGGCAGAGTAGCCTGGGACTCGGTCCCGATCCACCCCACGCGCGAGCGCGCCGATGCTCGGGCCCACCCGCGCGCCGCGCGAAGGGCGCGCAGCGGCGGTCGTTCGGGGAGGTCTACGCCATCAATCGCGCAGACCTGAAGGGAATCACGGCGCGGTGGCCAGGGTGATCAGCTGACCGACCAGATCGAGCGGCACGTCCAGGGCGCACTCGAGAACCTGACCATCGCTCCGGGCGGTCACCGAGACCATCTGATCCTTGGACATGGCGTCGATGATGGGCTTCTTCGCCGCCAGGTCGGGCGTGAATGAGAGGGCATCGAAGAGCGCTCCGAGGCGAACCGCGACGGTCCAGCTCTGATCCTTGGAGAGATCCATAAAGGACGCGCTGTTCTTAGGGTTCTCCCCCTTGGCCAGGGAGGCGGCGGTCTTCGCTGCGTTGGGTCCGAAGGCCTGAACATAGCGATCCGATCCCGTGGCCGTCGCGAAGACGATCTTTTCGCCGACGACGGTGTCCAAGATCTTGGCGGTCTCTACGTCCTGAGCCTCAAGTCCCATCTCTCGGCTCAAGACCGGCCAGTCGAGGGTGAGCTCAAGGGCGTCGACCTCGACCCCGTTCTCCGAGCTTGAGATCAGGTTGGGGACAGCGCCCATGGGAGTCGAGAAGGGCTTCGCGAGCGCCACCATCTCGGCGATGCTCGTCACCTCGGACGGGGGAAGCTCCACACCATTATTCTTCAGCTCTGCGACCACTCGGGTCCAGATCTTGGGCACGAGGAGCGCGAGCAGCTTCTTGTTCACGGCCCGGAACTTCGCGACGTCCGAGACCTTGGCGACCGTGTGCATCGCCACGGGGAACTTCCCGTCCTGATAGATGGAGAGCGACGAGTCTCCGGTGGTCAGCTTGGCCGCCTCTCGGATCAGCGGATCGAGCGCCTTCATATCCTCGGGGCTCAGGCTGAGGAGGTCCGTGTACGTGCGGATGCTCATCTCATTGAGCCGGCTGAAGTCCTCGCTCTGCCGGACGTCCAGGACAGCTGCGGTCGCGCACCAGGCGTTCTCAGGGACGGTGTTCGCCAGACTCGATCGCTGGCCCTTGCTCGAGGCCAGGAGCTTGGCGAGGGCGGTGCCCTCCTTAGCGGTGTCGTTCATGAGCAAGCGGAGGTTCTTGCCCTCCATCGACAGGTGCACCTCCAGCGTCTTCATGCTGTCGAGGATGTTGAACAGCATGTCGGTCTGCCAGTCCTGGATCTCGGGGCTCGCTGCCCCTGCCGCCTGCTGAGCGAGGGTCTGCTTGGCCATCTCCTTGAACTGAGCCATCTCGACCGCGTAGCGGCTCGAAATGTGATCCATCGCGAGCTTGATCGACAGCGGATGCTCGGGCTTCCAGGCCTTGAGCGGCCCCTCAAGGAAGCTCTTGATCTTCGGGAAGATCGCCGTGTGATCGGTGAAGACAAGGTAGCCTTCGATCGTGTCCACATACACCTTCTCAAAGCGGTGCTCGAAGAAGGCCTTGTGCCCCTCGACGTCCCGCTGAGCTCCCTCCTTGAGAGACGCGAGCGCCTTCTCCGTGTCCGATGCGGGCAACAGCACGACCTGGTTCTTTCCCTCGAAGACCTTGGGGTCCACCACCGCCAAGAGCACCGGTGCGTCGCTCTTGAACCAGCTGATGTCCTTGAGACCCAGATCCGACTTCATCGATTCCAGTGCCAGGGAGGCCAGATTGGGGGGAAGCGAGCCGGGCGCGACCGCGTTGGCTCCCGCGTTCACCACCTCGATCAGCTTCTCAAGAGAGGGCGTTCCGCTCACGACCAGCACGTCCTCAGGGAGGACCATCGCGGGCTTGGGAGCGGGCTGCTTCAGGGCGCTGGGCGCCGCCTTCTCCGCCGCGGGAGCCGCAGAGCTCTCTGCTGCGGGCGCCTCGGCGTCATCTTTGCAACCGGGGAAGAGGGCCAGCGTGAGGACCAGGCTGGACACGGCAAGGAAGCGAGTAAGCAGCGGACGACGATTCATGGACAACTCTCCTGTCGCGACGGGCAAGTGGCGACACGCATACCTCTTCATCGCTCGTCTGAAAAGGTGCTTAGGCGGCGCCCGTGTCCCGACGGTTTAGAAGCGGTGGCCCAGACCGGCGGACAGAGTCAGCGGGAAGTTCAGATCCGAGACGGGAAAGTCCGAGCCGAAGGCGTACCCAGCGAACTGGACCTCGAACTGAGCGTGCCAGCTCGGCACCAGGCGCCAGCGGGCGCCCAGGCCCCCATGAATTCCCGCGACGAAGGCCGGAGCCTCCACCGTGAACACGCGACCCGGATCACAGGGGTTGAGGCCCGGATCCAGGGTGGAGGGGGCGCCGACGAAGTGCTTGCAGGCGACGTCCCGCGTGATCTTCACGTCCGAGAGGGTCAGGGCGAGCTCGACGCCCGCGCGAACGAAAGGCTCCAGACGCCCGACCTCGGCCGTCAGTCCAGCCCCGAACGCGAAGCGGCTCGTCATCATGGGCTCCATCAGGTCACGATTGGCGTCCGGGACGCTGACCTTCTGGTTGGTGAGCGCGAACAGCTGCAGGGCGCGACCCACACGATAGTTCACGGCGATGTTGGCCCCTGGACTGGAGAAGCCGGCGCGGGTCAGATCGTCCTTGATGTACAGAGCGTGGGCGTAGCCGAACTCCAGCTGCCAGCGCCTCATGCGCGGCTTGGCGACGTAGCTGCGGTCCTCCGAGCGCACGGCGCAGCTGTGCCATCGGCTCAGGGCTCGGTCCAGCAGCTCCGCCGCCTGCTCGGGATCGTCGAGCTTGAGCGAGAGGTCGACCGTGCGGAGTCGAGAGCTCTTGTCATAGACGACCACCCGCACAGAAGAGCCCGTCTCGCTCGGCAAGAGAGACACCGTGATCAGCGAGTCCACCTTCGCCGCCTGGGCGAGGCGCGCGAGCCGCGCCGCTGGATACCGCGCGCCGACGAGGTCGCCCATGGCGACGAGATCATCGAGCGCTCGCTTCATAACGCTCTCGGTTGATGAGGGGTAATAGCCGGGCTGAAAGCGTCGATCAGGGTCGTGGAGCCACATCGATCGGAAGGCCACCAGGGCCTCGCTCTCGAGCCCACGGTCCATCATGGACAGCCCTCGGTAGAGATGGGTGTCGGCGACCAGCCTCGGCTGGGTCACCTCGGACCAGCTCTGGGTCATCAGCTCCAGAGCGCGCTCGAGCTGACCTCCGGCGGACTCCAGCTCCAGCGCACGGTAGCGCTCGCGACCGAGCTCAAAGCGCTCCTTGGCCAGAGCGAGAGTCTGTCGCACAGGGCCTCGGGACTCCAGCCGCTCCCGGAGCTCATCCGAGTCGACCACGCGAACGAGATCGAGCGTTCTCAGGGAGTCCTCGACCCGGCGTTGCCAAAGACCCATGGCCTCACGCGACTCTCTCGAGCGCGCGTCGTCCTCGAACATCTCCGATCCCGCGCGCACAAAGGAGTTACCAGGCAGCACCCCGACCTGGATGGTCTTCCACGTGCGAAGGGCCTCCGACGCCGAGGCGGTCTGGGAGATCCCCAAAAGCGCCACCGCGACGAGCGACGAGCGCAAGGCCAGCCCGGCGCTACGCCTCATGATCCGGGCTCCTCACAGAAGGGGTCAAAGGGATCCACGGACTCAAGGGAGCGCTCCAGTCGCAAGGTCTGGGGCGGCCCTGATCCGTCCGTTCGCTCGACGGTACCCTGGAGAAACACCTGGTCGTCCTCGTCACGGGTGATCGCCAGCGCCCAGTCCACCATCTCGCCGCCGCATTCGGTGGTGAAGACCAGAGCCTGGGTGTCCAGGTTCAGGTGACGATGCTCAACCAGGGAGCACGCGCAGGTGGACGTCGGCCCGGTCACGAGCTCCGTTGGGTGAAACGTCGCGACTCCCGCCACCTCGAGACCGTAGTGTCCGAGGTGCAGCTGCGGCCAGACCGGCCCAGCGCCCAGATCGATCGAAGAGTCGACTGGATCAATCGACTCGCTGGGTCCCCATCGACCCGAGAAGGCCTGGTTGGGATTCTCACAGCCCACCGCCAGACAGACGAGCAGCGCGACGGCATGGAGCCGAAGAGCGAGCCCGCTGGGAGCGGGAAGTGAGGTCGTGAACATCATGAAGGCCATCTATGCGATCGGTTGTTCAGCCGCGTAGCACGCGGCTCGTCGGCTTGACAATGCATCCGGAGGGTAGCCAAGCTTGCCGAGGGCCTGCCTCAAGCCCAACCAAACTACCAACCGGGAGTGTGTGTGCACGAAGGACGCGCCGTGATCGCCGTTCTCGGTCCTCGCGAGTCCTCACCTGACGGAGAGGGCACAGACCTGTCATCCCGACTGGGAGGCTGCTTGGCGGCGGCTGGTTATGGGATCGCGCTGGTAGGCGCTGGCCCTGGGCCAGCGAGCGCGGCGAGCTCCGCCCTCGCGGCGGGGGGACGCGTGATCGGCTTCGCCGGTCCAGACATGCCCGTTCCTGACCTGGATCAAGATCCAGGCACCTTTGAGATCCGACGTCACGCCTCCTACTTCACGGCGCTTGAGGCCACCCTGGAGCTGTCTGACGCGGTCATGGTGATCGATCCGGACATCAGCGCCCTGGCCGCGCTGTTGCACGTCTGGTCGTACGGGCAGACCCTCGAGGGCCCTTACCAACCTCTGGTGCTCCTCGGTGATGAGTGGCCGAAAGTCGTGAAGTCCATCGCGGACGCCGCGGGGCTCGACCGTCGTACACGCGCCATGGTGACCTTCGCGGCTACGCCCGAAGAGGCGGTCGAGGCGCTTCGGTACTACGTCCAACCGGGCTGATTCCCCTTCATCTGAAAGCAGGGGTGTCCTTCTCGGGTACGGTATCGGGTAAGCTGATCGACGGCACGATACGGGTGTCTACGGGTGTCTTCCCGGGTAACTCCTGCCGTCGAAGATTCGGGTGTCTGCGGGTGAGGAATCGGGTGAGAGCTCCCCTTCGAGACCGGGTGTAAACGGATCGGATATCGGGTAGAACCCGTATGGGATCGACGTACCGCGACGCTCCCCGGTGAACCAGGAGGAGCCCATGACCGTGCCCAGCCGTCTCGATCGATCCCGCGCCGCCCTGATCGTCATCGACGTGCAAGAGCGCCTGTTCCCCGCCATGAACGAGGACAGTCGTGAGCGGAACCTCGCGCGCCTGAACGCGCTCATCGCCGGCGCCCGGTCCCTGGAGCTTCCGGTCATCTGGACTGAGCAATATCCAGCGGGGCTGGGGCCCACCGTGGGCTCCGTGAGTGACGAGCTTGACGGGCTGACTCCGTGGCCGAAGACATCCTTCAGCTGCCTTGGAGATGCCGAGATCGCCCAGGCCGTGGCCGCCACAGGCAGAGATCAGTGGCTCGTGGCGGGGATGGAGGCCCACATCTGTGTGCTCCAGACCGTCCACGATCTCCTGCAGGCTCAACACGATGTCCACCTGATCATCGACGCCTGTTGGTCACGGAGCCCTGTAGATTTCCAGGTGGGCGTCGAGCGAGCGGTCGGCATGGGCGCCGCGCGCTCCACCACAGAGACGGCGCTCTTCGAGCTCCTTGGCGCCGCCGGTGGGGAGGCCTTCAAGACCATCTCCCGGAGGATCCGCTAACAACGAGAGGGGGCCATCGGTTGGGCCCTAGGGCGCTGGCCCGTCGCCCAGAGGCTCCTGGAGCAGCGCCGTGCGAAGCCCAGAGCTGGCGTGGATGTAGCCGGCCAGGTCGATGACCAGGCCCTCGACGCCCTCAAGGGTCTCGATGATCTCCAATCCGCGGGTGCGGCCCAAGATGGCGAGTCCGCGGGCAATCGCCGCGCTCTGAACGGGGTCCGAGGAGACGACCAGGGCGTAACTCAAGCTCCGCGTGGGGCTACCCGTCCTCGGATCGATCACGTCGAGCAGGGGACCGACCCGACCGTCGGAGCGCTCCACCACGCTCACGGCCCCTCCGGCGACACGGAGCCAGCGGCGCGCCCGCGGCGGCGTCCCGGGGCCGTCAGGTAGGGGGAGCTTCCACATCTTGCCTGGGTCTTCACCGAGAACGCTGAGCTCGCCATAGTCAATTCGATACCGGTCCGCGCCCGCCGTCTCGAGACGCTGACCGGCGACGGCGACGGCATAAGCGCGCCCCATGGTGTCGAGATCAAGCGTGACGCCGGCCCGCTGCACGCTAAGGCTCCCCTCCAGCTCGTCTACGGAGATGACGTCGCTCCCCCGTCTCGCCATGGCCGCACGGACGGACTCGGAGCTCGGAGACTCGCCGCTGTCCCAGAGCCCTCGGAGCGGACCGTCCGTGATGTCGACCGCGCCGTCGGTCAGGAGATAGAAGGCCAGGGCGCGCCGGACGAGGACACGCAGGTCCTCGGGAACCTTGACGGGGGACCGCCCAGCCTCACGGTTGACGCCAGCGAGGAGGGATCCCTCGCCGGTCGGAGCGATCCGCCGCTGCACCTCGCGCACGGCGCTCGACGCGAGCCCTGCAAGGCTCTCGCTGCTCCCATCCGACCGAAGGTGGATTCGCAGCGGGTGACCCGCAACGATCGAGGCGCTCGATGACCACTCCGAGGAGCCGGGCGTGACGTCCCCCCGGATCGTGGAGGCGGGCGCGCACGACGCTAGAGCGCAGAGGACGACCAGCCAGAGCACCCCGCGTCCGAGTGTGCGTCGGCTACTCACCGTCCACACGAGTCCGAACGGCCTCCAGGAGCTGCTCCGGGGTCACCCCGGGGTGAACGGCCTTACCTTCCGGACCAAGACTCACGGCGTAGGGGGGTGAGGGCAGGCAAACGTCGAGGCAGGCCGTCGTCACAATATCGAACCCGGGTCGGCCGTCGCGGGCGCGCTCGGC
>CALCNF010000565.1 GCA_937897815.1 uncultured Pseudomonadota bacterium
GCTGAACCTGACGCGACTGCTGACACGAAGGCTCCACCTACGCGGAACCATCCTGCGAGGCCGATCCACCGAAGAGAAGGGACATCTGGTGCGGATCTTCTCCGATCACCTCCTCAGCGGCTTCTCGGGTGACGCGCCTACCCTGCGACCGGTCATCGATCGCCAGCTGCCTTGGGACGAAGTCGCGGAGGGCCACCGGCTCCTCGAGGACAACCAGACCTTTGGCAAGGTCGTCCTGATTCATGAGTAGAGGGCTCGTGAGGGCCGCGACGCTCATGATCCTCGGCATGGCGTCCTGCGCGCACGGCCCGGAGCCATCGCTCGCGGTCCCTGCCGCTGGCGTCAACGAGGCTTATGGGCTCGATTTGAACCTCATCGACGCCAGCGGAGAGAGAGAGCTGGCCTCGTTGAAGGGTCGCCTGGTGCTGATGATGGTCTCCTTGGCCTCGTGCGAGGCCTGCGCGGGCCTGGAACCGAAGCTCAAGGCCTTCGCCGCGGAGCTTGAGGCCGAGTCGGTCCCCCTGACGTACATGACCGTCCTCCTTGAGCCCCCCAGCCCAGACAATCCCGAGCCCCATGAGAAGGCCGCGCCGTGGGGCGATCCTCGCCTCGCCGCAGGAGACACGCGCCTGGGCGTCATCGATACGGTCCCCGTCACCTGGCTGATCTCTCGCTCGGGCGTTCCCGTGCTTCGCTACGCGGGCTCGGGCTCAGACGTGATCGCGCGTCTCAGAGCGGACGTTCAGGGCTATCTCAGGGTCGAATCGTCCTTCTGATCGCCGTGAGCCGTCTCAAGGGGCCACATCGTAGCGCCGCATCAAGCGATGAAGCTGCTTATCAAGCCCGGCGTGACCCTCCTCTCGGTGCACGCGACTGAGTCGACTCCGCCAGGCGTTCACCAGGCTCGCGCCCTCAAGGACAACGTCGTAGACCCTCCAACCGGCGCGACTGAGCCGCATGTGGAACTCCAGCGTGTTCTTCGCCTTGCTCCCCACTGTGTGCAGGGAGACACGCGATTTCGCGATATGGCAGTCGACCTCGGTCGAGAGGATCTTGAGGTGATGGCGACGTGGGTCACGTATTCGTTCGATGTAACGGTGCTGAAGCAAGCTCTGCAGCGTGCTCTTCCAGGCCTCCTGTCGCTCGACGTCGAGCTGGGGCCAGAGCGAGCGAAAGACCTCCTTCGCGAAGTGCTCCACGTCGAGATGGCTCCGGGCGACCTCCGCCGCATTTTGGGCACGAATGGCGCTGCCGGCGGGCCCTGGAAGGGAAGTGACCTGGGAGCTGCGTAGGCGCTTAAAGACCTTCTGAAGAGACGCCTGAACCACGCGTGAGTTGGTCACGCAGGGAAGCGGCGGCTCGGGCTCCGCCTCGATCGCGGGCCCATCGACCACTATGGCCACGCTCACGCCCTTCTCGGCTTGAACGTTCGCGGTCGTTCCGAGCAGGGCGCAGAGCAGAACAAGAGGCCCTACTCGCCTGGGCTGGAGAATCACCATACCCCCATAGAATAGCGCCTGAAGCCACTTGGCCTCAAACAAACGGCGACCTGGCTAGCGACCGAGCATCTGCGCGCCACACGAATGCGCGTTGCGCACTTACGCGCGCGAGGGGTAGGATCAGGTGCGGTCGTGACCCCCACGGCCCGCGGAGAACCCGAGGTACAACAGCCAACTCTTGAGCGAATCACCGACCAGCAGTGCGGAGAATGAGCCCGTCCCAGAGTCCGCGGCCGAAGA
>CALCNF010000566.1 GCA_937897815.1 uncultured Pseudomonadota bacterium
AGCCGACAACCTCTTTGGTGTGGCGACGGTCCAGGACTGGCTGGTTTCGATCTCGACGGACTCGGGTGTAGGAACCGGGATCGGAGCTCTGGGCTACAACTTCACGACCTCGGGAGGAACGTGGTCGGACGCCGACGGCACGCTCTACGCAATCAACGGCGGCACCGATGGGCTCTATACGGTCGACCCCATCCTCGGCACAGCCACCCTGCTCAGCACCCTGAACTACGACTTCGGAACAGTGGGGATCGAGCTTCATCCGGCAAACGGCGTGATCTACGCCTGTTCCACGGCCGGACACCTCCTGGCTGTGGATCCGAATGGCCAGGTGACCGACATCGGCGACATGGGTCAGGGTGGCAGCTGCACCAACCTCGCCGCCCCCTGGCTAGAGGTCCCGTGCCTCGACGGAATCTAGCGCCAGCGGCGCTTCTGCCCGCCCGGCGAAAAGATTGGCGCGTGAGAGGATATCACCGATTGCCCCCGATGATCTGCGCTCCTCTCACGCGCCAAGAACCCTAAAACCTCTCAGGCCGTTGGGTGTTGAAAAGTTGCGGCCGAACGCTGGTCGCCGGGGTGGTCACGCGGGGAACGGTCGCTTGCGACAGGGTCACGAGATTCCCGACTGGTGGCTGCGAACGGCCGCAGTTGCTCAGTTGCCCTTGGCCAGACCCGCGTGACGTCCGTGACGTCTCCGAGAGGCCGTAAGCTTGAGCTCCGGGGGTTGGCCCGGAGTCCTTGAGCGGTCGCTTCACCTTAAAGCGAAGTCGACCGAGGCCCGCCCGTGAGCCTGCGCGCGTCACGGACGAGGGTGTTTCAACGGGCA
This sequence comes from uncultured Pseudomonadota bacterium, assembly GCA_937897815.1. Classification (GTDB taxonomy): domain Bacteria; phylum Myxococcota_A; class UBA9042; order PHBI01; family CALCNF01; genus CALCNF01. The sequence continues at coordinate 827 of CALCNF010000566.1, forward strand.
GCGGACCACCGGCGAGCTTCTGCTCGCGCTTGCTGCGGTGGGGCTGGTGACGATGAGACATGACCCTAGATTACCACAAGCATATACAAAGTCAATACGAAGCATACCCAAACCAAATACACTTGCGGTATATTCAATGGGGACGAACTGGCGAAGGACCGCACAACCCACTAGGCTCGAAATAGAAGGCGACATGGCGATACAGATGAGCAACGACCAGATAGCGGCCCTAGCGCCGGATCGAGACACGGTCTCGCGCACCGCCTGGGTGGCCTGGGTGGTCGTCGCCCTGGCCGCGTGGGCTGCGGTTGTGGCTTCCAGTGGTCGCGGCGATCAAATCCTGGCGCAGTGGCCGGTCGCGGTGGCGATGCTGCTCGGCTCTTATTTCGCGGGGTCAACACCCCTGGGAGGGGGTGTGGTCGGCTTCCCAGTCCTGGTGCTCGGCTTCGACTTTGACGCCAGCGTGGGGCGCGATTTCAGCTTCGCCATCCAGGCCGTGGGTATGACCTCTGCGTCCATCTGGATCCTGACGGCCCGATACCCGGTCGCGTGGCGATGGCTCCGTCCTGCTCTGGTAGGAGCCGCGATTGCCACACCCCTGGGCTGCATGGTGCTCGCGCCCATGCTCTCCGACCTTGGCTCCAAGCTGACGTTTGCGGTGTTGGTGGGCGCGTACGGACTGGTCCAGCTCAGCCAGCGCAAGGAGCTCACGGAGGCGAGAGCGCGAACCGACAGCGCCGAAGGCAGCGACTGGAAGGTGGGTGTGCCCCTCGGTTTAATGGGAGGCGCCCTCTCCGTGGCCTGCGGCTCGGGCTCTGACGTCGTGATCTACATCGCGCTCATGCTCTATCTCGGGGTGGAGCTGCGCTGCGCCCTGTACACCTCCGTGATCCTCATGGCGTGGACCTCGATCCTCGGCATCCTTACGCAATTGAGCCTCGGGGAGGTTGGCGTGCCCGTCGCGGACGCTTGGCTCGCGGCGGCGCCTGTCGTGCTGTTTGGAGCGCCGCTTGGTGCGCTTGTCTCCGCGAAGATCCCGCGGGCGTTCACCTTGAACCTCGTGACCTTATTGTGTCTCGGGCAGGTGATCTGGTTCTGCCTTCATGAGGGGCTCAGTCTCACGGCCCAGCTGGGCGTCTGGCTGGCGGTCTTCGTTGGGTTCGCGGTCCTGCTTGGTGGACGGCGCCTTCAGCGACGGTAGAGCACGTAGTCGAAGCTGCTGCGCCCGCTACGCCTGCACAGACCTCAAGGTAGGACCGTGGCCTGGTCGCCTTCGATGAGAAGCACCTGAGTCTCTCCGCCATAGTAGCTCGAGAGCCCCACGTCGACGCGCCAGACCTTGCCGCTGCAAGCGTCCGTAATCCCCGCGGACTGCACCGTATGCGCCACGACCATACGCTCGGCTCCCAAGGCCTCGAGCGTCTCAAAGAGCATGAGACAATCTTGCGCGTCCGGGCTGTCTGAATAGTGACGAGACCAGACCGGACTGTCGCTGCCGCTGAGCACAGCGGGCTCGGGCCCCTCACCCAACATCCACGCTCGTGTCTCCTGGTTGATGGCGTCCAGGCCATACGCGGCATGACTGGGGACCAGACCGCCATGGGCGAACACCGTACCGCCGACCATCACCGTCACGAAGTGTGAAGCGAGGAGTGATGCGTAGGGGCCTCCCGGCCGGAACGCCGCGACTCTTCCGCGCTCAGCTGGCTCATAAGCGCTGTAGAGGGGGTCTTCTTCGTCCCAGGGGACATCTGCGAAATCCGTGAAGCCACCTTCGGTTACGTACCGGAGATCCAGCTGTACGTTCATCGTCTCGTGGTTCCCGAGCAACGGATAAACCGCGCCACCAGCGATCTGTGCCTCCTCGGCCAGGGCCTCCAACCAGTGAAGGATCTCACGCTCATCGTCTCCGCGGTCGAGCTGGTCGCCCACCTGAACGACGACCGTGGAGCCGCCTGACCAATGGTCATCACCATCGATCACCTGCGCCTCCCAGAGCGCCTGGCGGAGCGCCTCGATGTCACCATGAACATCTCCAACCGCCACGAGGCGCGCGACGGGCGGCAGTACGGTGGAGCGCGGCTGGCTGGCGACGCTCGCGGGTTCGGAGGCGTCCGGCGTCATCGTGTCGGCCTCCACAAGGGCGTCGACCTCGGGCTCTTCGAGCAACACATCCGCAGCAGACGAAGGCTCGAACGCCCCGGCCTCACCCGACGGCGTGACCTGCGAAGGCGTGCAGGCGCACACCAATAGTCCAACCCCTACCGCGACACTGCGTACGACCAATGGCCTCTCCTTGGATCCATCGCAGTGTACCGCACCCCTGCATGATCGCAGGAGCGCTCAAAAAAAAAGCACGCTAGCGATACTCTTATCGCTAGCGTGCCAGATATGCACCCCTGTTGGCGCAGGGGTGCAGCCCCACGGGACCGCTGGGCGATGACTCACTTAGCGGCCCCACACACACCTTTTGGATCATCTCCCATGGAGGGAACCGGGGAGGTGATCACATATGTCTTGTCCGAGCGCCGTCCGCCCGTGTCGATATTGATAGTCAGTATCAGTATCATCGTCAACCGCCCTTTGAGATTATTTCGTAATCGGGGCAGTGAACTGCATTCCGTGGGCAGAAACAGGGCCTCACAGATGACGCGGGTGGAGATCTTGTGATCAAGAAGCGCTTTTAATGAGGCTCTTGGGCCCGCGACAGCCTGGGTGAAGGCCTCGAGGTCCGGACGACGTCGACCCCATACGATGCCTTCCCCACGAGATTCGCGAGGCCGAAAGTGAGACGCTCTGACCAACACGCGTTGGAGGCCTTCGTGATGAGCGAGCCAGCGGCGTGTACATCGGAGACGGGTGCGTCGCCCTGATGGGTCACGCAACCAGCGAGATGGCCTTCAGTGGAGAGCCCCTCCCCTGCCTAAGCGGAGGTGCGACGTCTCGCTCTCTGGCGGGCGCCTGACGCGCCTGGAACCGGGCGCTGGCGCGGAGCGCTCTCGTGCGCCTTTAGATGGCCCGAACGCTCAAGATGTCGCCGTTCTCGTCCCTGGCGATGATCACCTTGAGCTGGTGTGCGCTCGTTGGAGCGGCTGCACCACGCCACGTGTGCTGGGCGAAGATGGCATCAGGAGCGACCTGGTCGGTCCACTCGAGCTCGGTGCTGAGCCCGCTCAAGAGCTGCCCCTGCTTGAGGTCGTAGAAGTAGACATCGATGGTGGCGGGGACGAAGGAGTCGTCACAGGAGCGTCCAACCTGGCGCCCCGAGCCGCCGCAAGCCGTGCTGCACTCTACGAGCGGCGCATCGGCGCCGGCCGCCAGGGTCCGACAGCCGAAGGAGGGGAGCGACGCGAGCCCTGCGTCGTCGAGGGAGCGCCCGTAGCCAGCTGCGCCGACCGCTTGGACCACAAGGAGGTTGGCTGGAGAGTCACACTCCAGCCCCTGCGCGGCCATGTCGACATCGAAGGCCACGCGGAGGTCTCCGTCATTCGCGCGCAGCGCCGCTTCATCTACGGGGAGAGACGCCACGAGCTCAAGCTGCCAGGTCTCCACGTTCAGCGAGGTGATCAGGAGGGTCTCGGGGACAGGCGCTGTGCCCATCAGCTTTCCGAGCTTCACTCGAAGGTCGACCTCCTGCTGGAGGACGTCGCCGTCGCAAGTGGGATTCGTCGCGAAGGCGACCTCCCACCAGAACTGAGCCTCTCCTTCGAACTGCAGAGGGGTCGTGTTCAGTGGCGTGGCGGCCTGGGTGATCTCCGGGGTCGCCAGGGGGTTCGGTGGCGTAGCCTCTACATCGGCCGTCGTCGCACCGTCGCAGGCCGCGAGTGCTGCGCCTGTGAGTACTGTTATTAGGATTCGCGAGAGCTTCATTTTTCTGTCCTTACCTCGGCTATCCGCCGCAATATCTCGCCAAACATAACACAAACCTTACACAAAGCAACAACAAAGCCGCTGCCAAGGTGTTGCCGGGCGGTTTAGAACATTTTCAGCCGCGACTCAAGCCGATTCACTCAACTGGGCAATCCCGTCGCCGTCTCGCAGAAAGAAAAGCGGCAACGGAGAGGGGTCACACCTCTTCCCGGCGGACCGCGGGCGGCCCCGCAGCGCCGACGAAGTGCGGCTTCAGCAGGCTACAAAAACCCTGTGCAGACCCTCTCGCAATGCAGCGACTGGACAGCGAATGTCTCAGTCTCCAGACGGCTCATCGCCAAAGAACGAACCGATCTCGTCCACGCGATGGTCGAAGATCTGCTCAAGCTGCCGCCGCACGACGAGAAAGCGCGCGAAGGACCCGAGCGGGCCCAACGGCATCTCGTAGTCCACGAGGTCGGTCATCAGCGTGCCTTTGGGGTGGTCTTCAAAGGTGTGGGTGTGGTGCCAGCGTCGATAGGGCCCCTTGAGCTGCACGTCGACAAAGCGCTCGTTGGGCACGAACTCTTCGATCCGGGTTCTCCACTTCATGGGCAGGCCATAGAGACTAATGGAGTAGTCGATCAACGTCCCCGGAGCCATGTGGATCGGCGGAGGCGTCAGGATCCGGAAGTTCAGGAAGGAGGGGGTGATCCGCTCCAG
>CALCNF010000567.1 GCA_937897815.1 uncultured Pseudomonadota bacterium
CGCTTGGAGGTGCGAAAGGATCCAGGTCCTGCGCCGTTGGCAGGGTGACGGGGCCCGTGCGCGTATCCGCGAACGGATCCGCAGGCCTCTCTTGAGTCTGCGTAAATGGGTTGGCGGGATCTGGGGAGGCGTTGACGTCAATGGCGCCCGTCGATTGCGAGGCGCTCAGGTGATGGCCCGTCGGCTGGGTGGCCTTGGGATTGACGGCCGCTCCGGCCAAGGGCTGGGTTCCATGGCCGCTCGTCGTGGGTCCCGTGGCCTGCTGTGCGCCCCCACCAGCGTCGACCTTCACGTCGCTTCCGCTTATGGGTGAGGCCCCGCCCGGAGGAATCGTGTCCCGGTCACGACCGAGGCTCTCCACGTACTTCGTGAAGATAATCCCGCACGCGATGCATTCATCGCTTGGGGGTTGCTCGACTCCGCATCGCGGACAGTGCACTTGGGTCTCCCTGCTCGCCACTCAACCCCGCAAGCATACGCGATGCTCTGATTCTCACCAGTTCTGCTCGAGCCTCACTGTTCCCGAACCTCGTCTCGTCCGTACAACTGCTCGAGGCGCTCGGGGTCGAACGTGATGCGGATCGTCCGTGAGTTGGCGACCGTGACACGGCCTGGGCCCGCCCCAGAGACGCGGCGAATGTGCTTCCGGTGTGTCCACTGGACATCGCCAGCCGGCTCTCCTCGGGCCTGGCTGAAGTGCAGCGCGAGATGCGCGGCGTCGAGGAGCGTCTCATGGGACGGCTCGGCGCCTCGCTCCAGCGGGATCACCACATGGGAGCCTGAGACATCGCGAGCGTGCAGCCACAGATCACGACCGCGGGCTACGCGGAACGTCAGGGCGTCGTTGTGCTTCGCGCTCCTCCCCACAAGGATTCGCTCGCCATGCGCGCTCAGAAAGGTTCGGTAGGGCAGAGCCGCAGGCGCCGCTCGCCTACCGGCGCGCTGCGCGGTCCGCGCCCGGACGCCAAACCGCCGGGCCTCCTCACGGAGCTCCTGTAACCTGGCCAGCGAGGTGTCGGGGGTGTCTGAGTCGATGCCGCTCAGCTTCTCGAGCAGCGCTTCGAGTTGGTCGTGTCGCTCCTTGGACTGGGCGTGGCGGGCCTCGATATCGGATCGCGCGTCGTTAAAGCGGCGGTAGAGGCGGTAGTACCGCTTCATGTTGCTGACGGCGTCCATGGAGGGATCCAGCTCGATTCGAACGGTCGGGCAGTCCGGCGCGCTGTAGTCGATCGCCTCGATCTCGGTCGCACCAGGAGCGATTCGCCCGAGCACCGTCTTGAGCATGTCGCCTCGGCGGCGATTCTCCTCAGCGCCTTGAGCGCGTTCAAGATCCCGTCCGATCTTCATGAGCGCGCGCTTCACCTTCTTCAGCGCGTCTCGGGCCAGGCGCCTGAGGTCTGTCTGCTCTCGGACAAAGGCCAACCACGCGGCCTCAGTTCTCCACCGAACCTCCGCGGCCCTCAACCACCCGTCATCGTCGAGAGCGCTCTCCGGATCCTCACCGGGGCGAAGGGGAGGGCTGTCCTCGTCGACCGCCGGCCGGTCTCTCAACAGGGCGATGGTGTCGTCCAGCCCGTCCCCTCGAACGCTCGTGTTCAGGTAGCGGCCAGCGAGCTGCAATCGGAGCGTCCGGCGGCCCTCTCCTCGGCTCAGTCGCATCTCCAAAGCGCGTTCATTCACGAGCTCCACGCCCTCGACTCGCCACCCCTCGAGCCCGCCACGGAGGCGAAGGGTTTGATCGTCGGGCCTGTCGGGGTTCTCCGGCCACTCCATGGTCAGGGTCCAGCGGGGCCGGTCACCGTCGAGGTCGATCCAGAGTCGGCGCTTGTCGCGGCCGCTGAAGCGGAGGAGCAGCTGGTCGTGAGCCGGCCGCCAGAGCCGGTCGATGGCGCGACCGCTGAGGGTGTTGCCCAGGCTGGTCGCCAGGCGTTGTGCGGTCCCCAGGCTGGGACGGGCTCGTCTCGGTAGGTTCAACCGTGACCGTCGCGTCGCCAGTGTCCGCTGCGCCCACCCGACTTCTCCAGGAGAAGCACCTCCGAGATCACCATGGCGCGATCCCGGGCCTTCGCCATGTCGTACAGCGCGAGAGCCGCCGTCGTCGCGGCCGTGAGCGCCTCCATCTCCACGCCCGTCTTGCCGTCACAGGTCGCCTGGGTCTCGATCACCACCCGGTCTTCCTCCACCTCTAGGTGCACGGCGACGTGGTCGAGAGGAAGGGGATGGCAAAGGGGGATGAGATCGGCGGTTCGCTTCGCGCCCATGATTCCCGCCAGCCGCGCTACGGACAGGGCGTCGCCCTTGTCCAGCTCGACCGCTCGGATCGCCTGGGCTGTCTCCGGCGCCATGGTCACGACGGCGCGCGCCCGCGCGCTCCTTCGGGTCGTGGGCTTCTCGTCCACGTTCACCATGTGAGCGCGGCCCTGGTCGTCTAGATGCGTAAAGGAGTCGTTGGACATGGTCACCTCGGGCTCGGTTCTACTGTGAGCGGGGGCGAGCGGGCAACGGCGGAGGTCCTGAGTGGCCAATCTGACGACACCTCTGAGGTCATGCTACTCTCGGGCTACAGGTCCAGAGAACGAGGGGCAGGAGGGAACCGTGAACGCACGTCCGATCGAAGGAACGATGGTCGCTCAGACCACCAAGGCGTTGAAGAAGTCGCCGCTGTTCTCGACCCTCGAAGAGGATCTGGTCACCAAGATCGTGAGTCACGGTGAGCTCGTCACCGTCGCGGATGGCGAGTCGCTCATGAGCGAGGGAGAGCCCGCTGACGCGTTCTTCGTGATCCTCAAGGGCAGCGTCTCGGTCATGGTCTCCTCATCGGGAGGCGAGGCGATCGAGGTCGCCGAGCTCGGCGACTCGGAGATCCTCGGCGAGATGGGCGTGCTGCGCTCTACCCCGCGCTCAGCGACGGTGAAGGCCCGCGGCTCCCTGGTCGTGGCGCGCTTCTCTTCCGATGTTTTCACTCGGCTCTTTGATAAGGTCCCCGGCTTCGGTCTCGCGGTCTCTTCGGCCTTGGCTGATCGGGTACAGGCCGTCTCTCGATCTGTTCCCATGTCCTCGGCTGGCCAGGAGCAGGTGCCATCCCAGGACGTCGTGAGCATGCTGCCCGGAGACCTCTTGCAGCGCTTTCGTATTCTGCCCATGAGCACCGATGGCTCGAGCTTGACTCTGGGCTTCGTGGATGACCCCAACCCGAGGGTGCTCGACGGCGTCAGGCGGTTGCTGCCCGGCATCGAGATCAAGCCCGTGCGAATCAGCCTCGACCTCTTCAATGAAGCCATGGGGAGCGGCGCGGGTGTCGAGCCGCTCGTCGAGAAGCCGGCCGCGGGCTCCACCAGCAGCGCAGGGCCAGCCGGACCCCGCGCTCCGAAGCTCGATCCGCTGCTCAAGAGGATGGTCTCTGAGGGCGCGAGCGACCTCCATCTCTCTGGTGGGCAGGTCCCTCGCTGGCGTCTCGATGGCAGCATCATCACGCTCAACGACCTCGGCTGCATGAGCCCGACGGACGTCTATGAGCTGCTCGAGCCCGCGATTCCCGAGCGGAGCCGCGAGGCCTTTGCCCGCTGCAATGACGCGGACTTCGCCTACGCGCTGCCTGGGGTCGCGCGCTTCCGCGTGAACATCTTCCGAGACCGGGGTGGGGTGGGCGCCGTCTTGCGCGTCATCCCCGATAAGATCCTGACCGTTGAGCAGCTCGGGCTCCCCGAGTCTGTCCTTCGGTTCTGTGAGCTCCCCAAGGGCTTGGTCGTGGTCACCGGTCCCACGGGAAGCGGTAAGTCGACGACCCTCGCCGCGATGATCGACCACATCAACAAGACGCGCCAAGAGCACATCATCACCCTCGAGGATCCGATTGAGTTCGTTCACGAGAGCAAGAAGAGCCTGGTGACGCACCGCGAGATCGGAACCCATTCAGACTCCTTCAGCGCGGCTCTGAGGGCGGCGCTGCGTCAGGACCCGGACATCGTCCTGGTCGGTGAGATGCGCGACCTGGAGACCATCAGCCTGGCCATGGAGACGGCGAACACCGGACACCTGGTGTTCGGGACGCTTCACACAGCCACGGCGGTGAGCACCATTGAGCGGATCATCAATGTCTTCCCGTCATCGGAGTGGTCGCAGGTTCGAGCGAGCCTCGC
>CALCNF010000568.1 GCA_937897815.1 uncultured Pseudomonadota bacterium
CCTCGTTTTGGACCCATCCGGTGAGCTCAAATTCCTGGGCCTCCCGTTGCGTGGAGGCCCGAAACCAGACCCCCTGGACCAGGCCCTCCACACGGACATGTACGCGCTCTATGGGTTGCATGAACCGGCCTCCCGAAGGTGATGGATGTTGTCCTCCCAGTTGGCGCCGTCAAAGGACGAGCGCCTGACGGTCGTCAGGTCCAGGCCGTCGACGCAGCGGGCGTTCACGTCGACGCAATCGGGATGCGAGCGCGGACGGTAGAAGGGCGCGACCCCACAGGTTGAGCAGAAGGTGTGCGCGGCCGCACCCGTGTTGAAGCGATAGGTCGTCAGAGCGGGAGCGCCCTGGGTCAACTCAAAGTCACTCTCTGGGATAAAGACGTGAAGGTACGCCTTCATGGTGCAGATGCTGCAGTTGCACTCCACGACCTCCAGCGCGCTCAGGCTCGTGCCAGGCTGGAGTCGGGCGCGGAATCGCACCGCTCCACAGTGACATCCTCCCTCGATCTCCGCACCGCTGAGCATGCTTCTCCCCCGCCTCGTGGTCCGTAACTCTAACCCGTGGCGGGGACAGGGCGCACGCGAAGCTTGCAGTTCCTGGCCCTGTGCCTCACCCTACGCCGCCGTTCCACCCGCCACCCGCGGAGATCCCCATGCAGCAGCTCGCCAGAAAGATCGTCCAGCGCCTTGAGGTCAACGCCTCTTCTCAGGTCTGGATCGCTTTGACCAACCCGGACCTGGACGCCGCGGTGCGTTCGATCCTGCAGGTCTCTGGCGCAAAGGTCGTCGAGCCGGAGAGCGAAGACTGCAATGGGGCGGTGCTTGAGGTGGACTCCATCGACGCGGCCCTCGTTCCCGAGGCGCTCATCGAGCAGATGGCTCGTGTTGAAGCTGGAGCGCGCGTGGTGGTCGTCGTCCATGAGGCGAAGGTGTCCCCGAGCCTGGAGGCTTACGCGGAGCGCCAGGGGCGCCGTATGGGCCTCGTGGGCTGCAGCGGTCTGGCCGCGGGCGACGAGCTCGTTATCCGAGGTGAGCGTCGAGCTCGACCCCGAGGGGCGCAGCTCCGTGAGCTGCGAGGCCTGGGCCACAGCGTCGACCCGAGCGTCCTGGTCGGTCGCGGTGGACTCACGGATGAGGTGATGGCCGCCGCAGAGACCGCGCTGAAGCGTCACGGACTCGTAAAGGTGAAGCTCACGCCACAGTGCAACCTTGAGAAGGGCGAGGCGGCTCGAGCGCTGGCCTGGGGCACCGGCGGTGATCTGGTTCAGCGGATCGGGAAGACGGCGCTCTTGTGGCGGCGAGACGTGCCTCTGGATCCTCCCGGCAAGCAGAGTGGACGGCGCTAGCGTCCGAGAGGAACCTTCATAAAGTCGTAGGCGACCGACGCCGTACTCGCCAGCTGCCGTATTGTGTTCTCGGCGAGGCTGTGTGGCGGCGCCGAACGGCCGAGATGCGTAAACACGATCTTGTCATTCTTCGCCTGGATGTACTCGGCGAGGTGGTTGAGGGCGCCTCGATGGGTCGGCAGGTCCTTGTCCCACCCAGCGGCGTCCACGATCAGCAGGTCGTTGCCGCTGAAGTACCGCTCGCTCTCGGCTGGGATGTCCTTGAAGTCCGAAGCGTAGGTCACCTTTCGCTTGCCCGTATCAAAGTGGTAGCCGTAGTTCGCGCGGCTGCTGTCGGAGGCGCCGCTTGGCAGGGCGAAGGCGGTCAAGCTCAGGTCCCCCACCTCCGAGGCCTTGCCAGGCTTGAGGGCGTGGTGGGTGAGCTTCTCGAAGGGTCCGTAACGCTCTCGGAGCTCGTCCCAGAGCTCCTGGGTCGCGTAGAGCCCCACAGGATGCTCAGTCCACCGGTCCAGGGTCGTGAGGCCTCCCGCGGCGTCGCGGCTCCC
>CALCNF010000569.1 GCA_937897815.1 uncultured Pseudomonadota bacterium
AAATGAGTCCGTTCACTCGCGGCGCATTGTACGTCGCAAAAAACCGATGGCAAGGCTCGGGCAGATTGGTCCCTAAACCGCTGTAACCGCAGAGGAACCGAGCCCTCGTTAGTCGGGCTTCTCGTCTTTAAGGAGCACCACGACGTCCCGTCCTCGGCTGGCGAGCGCGGAGCCTACGAGGGCGCCTTTCGACCCGGTGAGGACGAGCGAGCCCTCATCGGGGACGCCGTCTCGCGGATCGACCAGGCTCCGATCGTCGGGCGCGTTCGTGACGACCGGGGCGAAGGTCACGCCCGGGAACCAGTCCTGGAGCGCCACGACCTCAAGGCTGGCCAGGGCCTCGTCGATCAGGCCTTCGGGGAGCCCCTCGTGAGCGGCTCGCAGCCGCGCCCAGCGGGCGGTGACGGCGACTGGGCCCTCGGACAGGTCGCAGACCTCGACGGCTCGCGCGCTGATCGCCTCGGTCCCGATCTCGCGCGCTCGGGCGATGATCTCCTCTTTCAGCGCGCCCGCCAGGGGCCGAAGGACCGTTCGGTTGGCCGCAGAGTCGATAGCGGCCAGGTGGCTCATCGTCTGACTGGAGACCTGGCCTACGGCCTCGCCCGTGACGAGGGCGTGGATCCCGAGTCGCTCCGCCAGTCGGTCGGCGCAGGCGAACATCAGCTGCTTGAGCACGACCTGGCGCAAGCTCGAGTCTACGTGCTCCAGGAGCGCCTCTTTAACCCCCTGGAAGTCGATCATCCACAAGACCGGCCGAGTCCCCTCACCCCAGCGCTGCCAGAGGGTCTGGGCGACGAGGATCGCGTGCTCTGATGCGGAGCACTCCAGCTTGAAGTGGACGAAGTCGACCGGGCTCCCGCGTCGCATCATGAGCCACGACGCCACGGGAGAATCGAAGCCGCCGCTCAGGAGACTCAGACTCTTGTCCTGTGAGCCCGATGGCAGACCGCTCGGACCGCTCCAGGTCTCGGTGATCAGGTAGGCCAGGTCGCCATAGATCTCGAGCTTCACCTCGACCTCAGGGCGCCGCAGGTCGACGCCGCGGGCGACTGGATAGAGCTTGCCTCCGATGGCGCGCTGGGCCTGCTCCGAGGACCAACGGTGACGGCCTCGGCGTCGGACGCGCACCGCGAAGACGCGAGCCTGAACCCGGTCAGCGCACCGCTCGTAGACGGCGGCCGCCAGCTCATCGAGCTCGGTGAACCGAATGGGATCCACTCGGGTGATGCGATGGACGCCGAAGATGTTGGCCAGGCGCTGTGCGAGGTCTTCACTGGCGTCGCCGACGATGTGAATGCGCCCCTCCAGCTCCTCGACCTTCGCTGGGCTCTCGGTCCTACGAAGGACGTTGCGGACCCGATCGAGGACCAGTCGGCGAAACCGTCGACGGGTTCTTGAGCTCTTGGTGTGGATCTCGCCCGAGAGGTGCACCATGAGGTGCGGATCGAGCGGTCGCTCCGCTGACTGTTCAGGATTCACGGCGGGAACCGTAGCACGTTGTTTCCTGAGGGTAAGCCATCAAGCGTAGGTGGCCAGCCCTTGCGCGCGCGTCCACACGTGCGGTAGACCGGCCTCGCCCTGATGACTGGAGGCTCTCGTGTCTACGAAGAACCCGACTCCGATCACGAAAGTGCTGATAGCGAACCGCGGCGAGATCGCTTGCCGCGTCATCCGTGCGTGCCGCGCGCGCGGAATCGCGACCGTCGCCGTCTTCTCCGAGGCGGATCGCACGGCGGCTCACGCCCGCATGGCGGACGAGGCGGTCTGCATCGGTCCGCCGCCCTCACGCGAGAGCTACCTGGTGTCCGAGAAGATCCTGCAGGTCGCCCGCGAGACGGGCGCGGACGCCATTCACCCTGGCTACGGCTTCTTGAGCGAGAACGCTGATTTCCGTGACGCCTGCGGCGAGGCCGGTATCACCTTCATCGGCCCACCTTCGAACGCCATGCGACTCATGGGAGAGAAGACCCTGGCGCGACAGACGATGATCGCCGCCGACGTCTCCGTGGTCCCGGGCACGGCCAAGCCCATCGGTGACTCCGAGGAGCTCGTGGCCACAGCAACTGACATCGGGTTCCCTGTCATGCTCAAGGCGGCCGCGGGCGGCGGCGGCAAGGGCATGCGCGTCGTGGACACCGAGGCCGAGCTGGTCTCCGCCTTCGAGGGCGCCCAGCGCGAGGCGCGCTCGTCCTTCGGTGATGACGCCGTCTACATCGAGAAGGCGATCATTGGGCCCCGGCACATCGAGGTCCAGATCATGGCCGACACCCACGGGAACGTGGTCTATGTCGGCGACCGCGAGTGCTCGGTCCAGCGACGACACCAGAAGGTCATCGAGGAGAGCCCCGCGCCGAACCTCAAGGACGAGACTCGCCGCCTGATGGGCGAGATGGCCGTGCAGGCGGCCCGCGCGGTCGGCTACGAGGGCGCAGGCACCGTGGAGTGCCTCGTCGACGCCGAGGAGAACTTCTACTTCCTGGAGATGAACACCCGTCTTCAGGTGGAGCACTGCGCGACCGAGGAGGCCTTCGGGGTCGACCTGGTCGACGCACAGCTCACGGTCGCCAGCGGAGGCGAGCTCCCCTGGACCCAGGAGGAGCTCGTAGCGCGAAGCCACGCCATTGAGCTTCGCGTCTACGCCGAGGACCCCTTCAACAACGACATGCCGTCCCCAGGGACCCTCTCCGTCTACAGGACTCCAAGAGGGCCGGGTGTGCGCGTCGATGACGGCGTGAACCCGGGAAGCGAGGTCTCGAGCCTCTATGATCCCATGGTCGCCAAGCTGATCGTCTCGGCGGCGGACCGAGACGCCTGCATCCGTCGTGCCCTGGCCGCGCTGCGGGAGTACGAGATCGAGGGGATTCAGACCAACCTCCCGCTGCTCTCCCACGTGCTCAAGAGCGCGCCGTTCGTCGCCGGACGCTACACCACAGGCATCCTCAAGGAGATCCCGAAGGTGGCCCGACCCGAGCTCACGCCTCAGGCGGAGGACATGGCGCGCGTCCTGGCGGCGCTCGCCGTCGACGACGCGAACGCCCAGCCGGTCGCCGCGGGCGCTCAGGGGGCTCCGTCGGGCTGGTCGGCCTGGGCGGCGGACGGTCTCCGTCGGTCCATGGGAGGGAGCCTCTAATGGGTATCAAGTACATCACATGGCTCAACGGCGCTGAGGCGACCGTGGAGATCGTCAGCCAAGACGGCCAGTCGGTCGTCGCGCGCATCGAGGACGAGCAAGGGACCCGCGAGGTGGCCTTCGACCGGGCGACCGGTCGGATGGGCGCGTTTCACGTCCTGGGTCTCGACGGCGAGGCCTGGAGCGGTCGCGTGACCGACACGGGCAAGGGCGAGCAGATGGTGCGCCTCGGGGACTACCGGGTGCCCGTGGGCGTCGTCTCCGAGCGGGACGCCTGGATGGGCGAGGGCGGCATGAGCCAGGACGATGGAGCCGTGACGGTGGCCATGCCTGGGCTCGTCGTGAAGCTCCTCGTCGCTGAGGGCGACGAGGTCGAGGCGGGGCAACCCGTGCTCATCGTCGAGGCGATGAAGATGGAGAACGAGGTGAAGGCCGGACGCGCCGGCGTCGTTCAGAAGTTCCATGTGGCTGAGGGCGACTCCGTCGAGGCGGACGCGATCCTCGCGGAGATCGGGGATGCCTGACGGTTCGGACTCCAAACGAAGCCTTGAGGAGCGCTACGAGACCTGGCGTCAGGACGCCTATGACGCCGCGGCCAAGCGTGGCTTCGTTCGAAAGGACGAGTTCCCGACCTCAGATGGGGAGCCCACGAAGCCTCTCTATATGCCGTCGGACGCCGGCGTAGAGACCGAGTCCTACATGGAGGACCTGGGCTTCCCGGGGGAGTTCCCGTTCACGCGCGGGGTTCAGGCGACCATGTACCGTGGGCGTCCCTGGACCATGCGCCAGTACGCGGGCTTCGGCACAGCGGCCGAGTCGAACGAGCGCTACAAGATGCTGCTCAAGGCGGGTCAGACCGGGCTGTCTGTCGCCTTTGACCTGCCCACGCAGATGGGGCTCGACTCCGACTCGGCGCTCGCGGCCGGCGAGGTCGGTAAGGTCGGCGTCGCCATCGACTCCATCGAGGACATGAACACCTTGTTCGCGGGGATCCCGCTGGACAAGGTCTCGACGTCCATGACGATCAACGCGACGGCGCCCATCCTCCTCGCGCTCTATCAGGTGGTCGCCGAAGAGCAGGGCGTCTCCCTGGACCAGCTCCGGGGGACCATTCAGAACGACGTCCTCAAGGAGTACATCGCCCGCGGGACCTACATCTATCCGGCGGACGCGAGCCTGCGGCTCATCACGGACGTATTCGGGTACTGCAAGGATCACCTGCCGCGATGGAACACCATCTCCATCTCCGGCTATCACATCCGTGAGGCGGGGGCGGACGCCGTCCAGGAGGTCGCGTTCACCCTGGCCAACGGCCTCACTTACATCGACGCGGCCGTGGAGGCCGGGCTGGAGATCAACGCCTTCGCCGGTCGACTGGCCTTCTTCTTCAACGTCCAGAACGGGTTCCTTGAAGAGGTCGCCAAGTTCCGAGCCGCTCGGCGGCTCTGGGCGCGGCTGGTCAAAGAGCGCTACCCGGACTGTGAGGATCGGAACCTGCGTCTGCGCTTCCACTCTCAGACGGCGGGCTGCTCGCTCACGGCTCAGCAGCCCGACAACAACGTCGCGCGCGTCACCATCCAGGCGCTCGCGGCCGTCCTCGGCGGGACCCAGTCCCTGCACACCAACAGCCTCGACGAGGCCCTCGGCCTCCCCACGGAGCGCGCCGCGCGAATCGCCCTGCGCACCCAGCAGGTGATCAACTCCGAGTCGGGCGTCTCTGACTTCATCGACCCCCTGGCTGGCAGCTACGTTATCGAGTCTCTGACCGACTCTATCGAAGAGAAGGCCCGTGCGCTCATCGGCAAGATCGATGACCTGGGCGGGGTCGTGCGCGCCATCGAGGCCGGCTGGATCCAGCGGCAGATCATGGACACCTCCTATCGCTTCCAGAAGGGCGTCGACAGCGCCGATATCGAGGTGGTCGGGGTGAACGTCCACGTGGCCGAGTCCGAGCCACCCACCGATATTCAAAAGATCGATCCCGCGGGCGCGCGCGACCAGGTCGCACGCACGCGCGCGCTCCGAGAGTCCCGTGACGGAGCCGCGGCTCAGGCGAGGCTCGACGAGCTCCAGGAGGCGGCCCGCGGCACGGACAACCTCATGCCCTACATCGTTCGATGCGTGCGCGCGCGCTGCACGCTCGGGGAGATCTCGGGGGCTATGAAGGACGTCTTTGGCGCCTACCGAGAGACGATCGTCGTCTAGGCCGATCCACTTTTTTTCATTTTCTCGAAGATTTTTCGACGAAGCGCTCATCCATCCCGAAAGGGACTGATGTGGACGATGCATGTCGCAGCGATGTGACGCCGCTGTTCGCGCTAACTCAATGAATCTGGAGAGATCATGAACCGCTTGTTTTTCAATCGTCTGGCGCTCGGCGCCATCCTCACGCTCGGCCTGACTGGCTTCACTGGCTGCGACGCCGAGCCCACCGAAACCTCACCGACCCTCGAGGTCGCCGCGTTGGCCCTTGGACCGGGTGGCTTCGACAGCGGGGCTGGCCTCAGCGCGGATGGCCTGGCTGACCCCATCGATCCTGTCTCTGCGCAGGCCAACGGCTGCGGCCAGGTCTTCAACTTTGGCCATGAGGCCGTCGTGAACACCGAGCCGGATGTCCTGGCTCGATTCCCGATGCGTGACGTCCTTGACCAGATCGTCGCGCTCTCTGGCGCCACCCAGACCGACACCGATGGGTTCTGGTCGCAGTGGTGGTCGTCTCAGCGAGAGCGTCAGGCTGGAGATCCGGCCAACCACCCCTTCTGCGATGACAACAACGGCACGATCAACGGCTTCGACATCGACTGCCCGCGAAACGAGTCGCAGCTGGCCGACGTCGCACCGGAGACCCACTTCCCCATCGCGCTCTTCAACCGCTTCGACCTGGCGCCGCTCGACGGCTCGCACTGCGGTGAGTACCGAATCGTGTACGCCATGGATGGACCCCAGGCTGGCCTGAACGGCAAGAACTTCATCATCTTCGAGGCCGTCTTGCCGAACCCCGATCCGGGCTGCGGCGTCGCCGCCTGCCGAGAGGTGGTCGAGCGTTGGGTCCAGGTCGCCGATGAGACCGACCCGACCGTCCAAGCCGACCTCCTCGAGGAGTTCTACTTCGATGGAATTGGTGACTTCGCCCCCGTGATTCACCCCGCCCACTACGGCATGACCTCGGATGAGGACGCCGGCTACGGTGAGAGCCACACCGGTCAGATCCGCACCAACCAGTTCGTCGGCTTCCAGGACTGGAGCCTCCGTGAGTACCAGCTGGAGCGCTCCTGCACGACCGTCTCCGTGCCGAACAAGGCCTTCGACAACGAGGCTCCCATGCTGCACACCAAGTCCAACCTGGTGAGCGCCACCGCTATGGGCTCGTCAAAGAAGACCGGGATCTTCTCCAAGACGGCCCAGAAGGAGACCAAGGCGCAGCTCGACGACAAGGCCGCAGAGGAGCTCGACACGAACGAGGACGCAGAGGAGTCCCAGGAGTCCGAGGAGGCCCAGGAGTCCCAGGCCGCCGAGCAGTCCAAGAGCTCCAAGGGCGGCTCCCAGTCCAACACCAGCGCCGCCACCAACAGCGACAAGGGCGGACAGAACCAGGCCAGCGAGCAGGCTCAGGCCGCCGCTCAGCAGGAGGACATGATGGAGGAGGCTCCGGTCCAGACTCAGGACGCCGGCAAGGCTCTGGACTTCGTACTCGTGACCCAGTGTGAGCTCCTGGCCCGACAGGTGACCGTGAAGGGCAACCCCTCGCAGACCCTGTGGGACGACGCCCATCCCGACGCCACCGACTACCGAAACGACTTCATCGCGGAGCTCTCGAGCCTGGTCCCGAACCCCGACGAGCTGGGCAACATCGGTCTCGTGAGCGACCCCATCTGGAACAGCGGTGAGAGCAAGGCCTCTGGACAGAACTCCAACAACTACCTGGGTAACCTGGTCGTGGGCTCCCAGATGGATGCCGCCATCGACGCTGAGCTCACCGCGCTGGGAGTGCAGGGCACCCACACCGTGGCCAACATCGCCGACCGCGCCACCTCCAACAGCTGCGCCGGATGCCACCAGATTTCGGCTGGAGACGACCTGGGCAACGGCGTCGAGTTCCCCGCGAACTTCGGCCAGGGCATCGCCAGCACCCCGTTCGTCCACGTCACGGAGAACTCCACGCTCTCCAACGCCCTGACCCGCACCGGCGGCTGGCTCGACCACCGCGTCTCGGTCATGATCGACTTCCTCGACGTGACCTGCGATGTGGACTGCATGGGCATGCCGATGATGAAGAACACCGACGGCAGCCTCTTCGTCGAGAAGGCGCTCAACCCGACGGCCAAGGCCAAGATGATGTCCCCCGTCGAGTCCGCGCCCACCGCGACCCTCGGCGGCAGCTCGGTGCACTAAGAAGACCCTCTCCAGGTCTGAGTTTCCTCGGCCCCGTCAGCTCCACGCTGGCGGGGTCGAGGTTTTTTTGCGTCCCGAGAGGGTTGTCGCGCGCGCGCCCTCGCGGGTATCGTGCGCGGACACGTACACATGAACCACGCCAGCCGTGTGCTGGCCGGAGCACACATGCACTTGAATCTCCTACGCGCGCTCGCCCTCGGGGTGAGCTTCTCGTTTGTCCTCGTCGGCTGCGGCGACGACAATCCTGCGAACACCGGCAATGAGGTCGTGGAGGCCTGCTCGGAGATCGAGTGTCCCCTGGGGACGACTCGATATCAGGACTCGAGCGCGGAGGCCGAGTGCTCAGCCTCGGGCTCTCTGGACATCCTCACGGAGTCGGGCTCGGTCTCAGGCAAGTGCCTGGGATCCGGTGAGTGCCTTCTCATCTGCCAGCCCCCGGAGCCTTGCTGCGGCGGGGAGGAGTGGACCGAGACCTCCTACTCCTGTGAGACGCCCTGCGCGGCGATCTGCGCTTGTGAAGGGAAGTGCGGGGTGATCGCGGGCTGCGAGGGGGAGTGCGGTTCGTGTGGCGGCGGCCAGCTCTGCTCGGACAACGTGTGTGTGGATGGGTGCCCCGAGGGCGGCGAGCCCTGCGGCGACGCCTGTGCCTTCGCGGCCGACGGCGAGGTCTGCCACCTGGG
>CALCNF010000570.1 GCA_937897815.1 uncultured Pseudomonadota bacterium
GCTCATCACGAGGGCGGCGATCAGGACTCGGTGGATCCAGGGACAGATGGCTTCTTAGCCCTGGAGGGGCAGCTCCGTTTTGTGCCCGAGCCCTGGATCCCGCTCGACACCCTGCAAGAGCTCTACGCCGAGCTGGACGCCGACATCACGCCCGAGCTCATCGAGAACGCGTCCGAAGCGATGACGAGCCTCTACGTGAACGAGACCTTTGGCTGGGAGCTCGCGGCCTCTCTCGGTGAGTCCTATGAGGAGCAGCTTCCCTGGTCGCGGGCCCACTTTATGGACCCCAAGGTGATGGGCAGCCTCGCGAGCGAGATCGCGCCGACCATGGGCTACATCCAGGCCATTTGGGAGCGGCTCCATGAGGGACTGGACGCGGACTCGACCGTCGTCGCTACCATGCCGCCCTCGTTCACGGAGCTCGCGACCGGAGCGGTGGACGGCTACGGAACCCGAGTGAGCTGGGTCTACGGGGTCGGTGTTCAGAAGGACTCGGCCCAGGTCACCTGCGTCGACGCGGGAGGAGCGCCCATCTCCGGCGCGCTCAAGGGGAGCCGCTGGGGTCCAGAGTTCACCCGGCTTCACAGCTTCGAACCGGCAGAAGACCTCCTCATCGAGGGAGCGATGACCTGCGGTCTTGAGCCGGGTCTGACTCGTATCGATGATCTCTCAAGCGCCCTGGCTCATGAGTGGACCGCTCGCGTGCCCTGCTGGACGCCTGAGATGATGATCTGCGTGGAGCCCGAGCCCGAGCCCGAGCCCGAGCCCGAGGTCGAGCCAGAGGTCGAGCCCGAGGCGGAGACCCCGACGACCTCCGCTTCGAAGAGCGACGGCTGCTCCGGGGGAGGGCGCGCCGCCGACTGGGGAGCCTTGAGTCTCATCACCTACCTGGGCCTCTGGGCGCTTCGGCGAGGGCGCCGCTTGAAGCCTGAGCCCTCCTGAGCGAACACCGGCCACCTTGAGAAGACGTGGCACGTCGCACCCACACGTAGTAGGAATCGGCGTCCACCCGGGCGCCACGCTGCGCCCTCACGTCGGAGGGATCATGAGAGTGCACCTTCTCATCATCGCGTGCCTGGGGCTCCTCGCGGGCTGCGCCGCCCCACAGCCCACCCTGAAGTCCGGGCTCACGCTTGAGAACATGGATCGAGAGATTCGCCCCCAGGATGACCTCTATGGGTTCGCCAACGGCGCTTGGATGAAGCGGACGGAGATCCCGGCCGACAAGTCGAACTACGGGACCTTTATCGCTCTGGCCGACAAGGCCCGAGAGGACGTGCTGGCGATCATCCAGGAGACGGCGGCCAAGAACGGTGCGCCCGGGTCGAATGAGCAGAAGGTCGCGGACCTCTACGCCAGCGTCATGAACCTGGAGAAGCTGGAGGAGCTCGGTAACAAGCCGCTGCACCCCCTCACCGAGAGCGTCGGTACCAAGGCGGAGGTGGCCGGCATGTTCGGCCGGCTGCGGACCCTGGGGATCTGGGGACCGGTCGGATTGTACGTGAGCTACGACGCCAAGGATCCGAGGCGCTACCTCTCTCACGTGACCCAATCCGGGCTCGGGCTCCCCGACCGTGACTACTACTTCAAGGAGGGCGAGCGAGAGGAGAGCATTCGCCAGAAGTACCAGGTGCATCTCGCCAAGATGATGCAGCTCGCAGGCTTCGCCGCGGACGAGTCGGCCGCTCAGGCTCAGGCCAAAGCTATCTATGATCTTGAGCGTTCCCTGGCAGAGGGCCACTGGACTCGCGTCGAGCGTCGAGACCGCAATAAACGCTACAACCCGGTGACCCGGGAGGCCCTGGAGGCCCGCGACGGAGGCTTCGACTGGAAGGCGTTCTTCACCCAGGCGAGGGTCGCCGATCAGAAGGACTTCATCGTCGGCGAGCCCAGCTACTTTGATCACTTTGAGAAGGTGTTCTCCGAGACGCCCGTCGAGACCTGGCGCCACTACTTGAAGTGGATCGTGGTCAATGACCTGGCCAGCGGTATGCACAAGGCGCTCGATGATCAGAACTTCGATTTCTACGGGCGCACCCTGGCCGGCACCCCCGAGCAGAAACCCCGCTGGGAGCGCGCGGTCGGCGCGGTCAATGGGATGCTGGGTGAGGCCGTCGGTCAGCTGTACGTAGCCCGGCACTTCAAGCCCGAGGCGAAGGCTCGCATGGTCGCTATGGTGGAGCAGCTTCGAGCGGCC
>CALCNF010000571.1 GCA_937897815.1 uncultured Pseudomonadota bacterium
CGTTCTCGTTCGACTTGCATGTGTTAAGCACGCCGCCAGCGTTCGTTCTGAGCCAGGATCAAACTCTCCAGTTTAAATTGGAGATTTTGTCCTTGGTTGGACAAATTCTAAAAGGTTACCGACTCCAGTTGTTCCGACCCGAAGGTCTTCAAACCGGTGATCGATGAATTGAAGGTCGATCTTCGCGCCGAAGCGTTTCGATCGACCAGGCCCATCTGAATGCCTGCTATCCAGTTTTCAAAGAGCGATCCCGCCGGAGTGCGGCGGCTTCGCTTCGCTTGCGGTCGGTGGTTCGAGAACCCCGTCTCCGCTGAGCGAGGTGGGAAGGTGCTCGATGGCCGAAACAAAGTCAACGTTTTTTTATTCGTGGAAATGTCGATTTCTACAAACCCTTGGAATTCCAGGGAAGTACCTAGCTTGTCGAGCGTGGATTGACACGCCTAGAGCGGGGTCCGTAGCGTAGAGGGAGATCCCAGATCGGAGAATCTACCATGTGTGTTCGACCCAAATTGATGTTGATAACGGCGATCGCGGCGACGGCCCTGTGGGGCTGTGGCGATGCAGAGGACCCCGCGCCCGCGGCGCCCGCGGACGACGTGAGCGTTCAGGAAGACGGCGTGGTCGAAGGGGACGCGGCGACCGACACGACGACGGTGGTCACGAACCCATGGGCCTCTCCCGATGAGACGGACGCGTGGCGCATCCTGTTCAACTCCCGCGGGCGCATGCCGACCAACAGCGGTGAGAACGACCTTTGGCTCATGGATCCCTGGGGCTCAGGTAAGGAGAGCCTCACGGATCTATCCGGGCTGAAGTTTGAGGACCCGCCTCTGTCGTGCAACTACGGCTGCGTGATCTCGCCCGATCTCTCCTGGCTCGCGGTGGTCACTGAGGCTCCCACGGCGACGGGGTTCACCTTCGAGCTGGGACAGTTCGATGAGAACCTTGAGATCAAGATGCTGAAGTTCGGCAAGCTCACGGACGTCGTGGACTTCAAGTTCGCCGGCTCACGGCTGTTCTATTCCAAGAAGACCGAGTGTGACGCTCCTTCATGCCAATACGACGTGTACGTCATCGACCTCGCGGTCGGGGCGGCGAGCACCAAGATCCTCACCTACCCCACAGCCACCGAGCTGGAGCACTCTACTTATAAGGGACACTTCAAGGTGAGCCGGGACGGCTCCAAGATGGTCCTGCTGAACACGACGATCCGCTCCGTCACCGTGAACATGTGGGCGGACGGTACGGGCCTCTACGAGCTCGACTACATCTGTAAGTTCGGCACCAAAGGCAACTGCGCCGGCACGGGTTCCGAGTACTCGGACGTCGATCCCGTGGCCATCAGTCCGGATGGTCGGTACGTCGTGTTCTTCACGTACTCCGATCGCTGGCAGCGCGCGCGCCTGTACGACACAGAGAACCCGGGCATCGTCCGGCTCTCTGTGCTCGCGAGCGTTCCTAGTGGGTCCTACCTGGAGCACGCCTGCGACGGAGGCGTGCTGGACACCTGGCAATGGGAGCGCGTCATCGGAGACCCGGTCTTTACGCCCGATGGAACCGAGGTCGTGTTCCTTACGGAGAGCGATTGCCCAACATCCGATCTGAGCGCCTGCGGTGACGAGCCGGCCCCGTGCCTCCCTAAGAAGGCCCGAACGAACCTGCGACGCATCAAGATGGACACGCTGCTCAGCGAGAAGACCATCACCCAGGAGGACGTCCTGAACGTGACCGCGAACCCGTTCGGCGATGTGACGGACAACAAGCGCGTCACTGGCTTTGATCTGACCGGTGATGGGGCGACGATCGTCTTTACGGCGACGCCAACCTTCTCTCAGAACAACACGCCGATCGCGGATGGAAGCGCGCGCCAGCGTAACGACCGAGAGATCTACCGAATCAAGCTCGACGGTACGAACCTCAATCAGATCTCCAACGACGTCGAGTGGCAGGCTGAGTCACCTCGAATCGCGCCGATCCAGAACCCCTCTGGCGGTATCTAGAACGAGCGAACCCCGCGGCGTCACGAGGACGGCGCGGGGTTCTACTCAAGCATCGCGAATTCGCAGAGGCTCAGACTTTCCCGATGAGCTCTGGAACCGCCTTAAAGGCGTCCGCGACCAGACCGTAGTCCGAGACCTGGAAGATCGGGGCCTCGGGGTCCTTATTAATGGCGACGATGCACTTGGAGTTCTTCATGCCCGCGAGGTGCTGAATCGCTCCGGAGATCGCCACGGCGAAGTAGAGCCCGGGGGCCACAACCTTGCCTGTCTGACCGACCTGCATGTCGTTGGGGCAGAACCCAGAGTCCACGGCGGCTCGACTGGCGCCGATGGCCGCGCCCAGGGCGTCCGCCATGGGGTTCATGACCGCGAAGAAGTTCTCGCCGTCCTTCAGACCGCGTCCGCCCGCGACGACCACCTCGGCCTCGCCGAGATCGGGTCGCTCACTCTCGACGCCCTCGAAGCCGACGAAGCTGGAGCCCGCGGCGTCCGCCGTGAGCTCAACCGCCTGGATGGCGCTGGCGCCTCCGGTCTCCTCAGCGGCATCGAACTCCGAAGCGCGAACCGAGATCACGGCCCCAGGCGTGGTGCAGCGAACCGTCGCCAGGATGTTTCCGGCGTACATGGGTCGCTTGTAAAGGACCTCAGAGTCTCCCGCGAGAGCCGTGCAGTCTGCCACCATTCCCCAGCCGGTCGCTCCCGCGACGCGCGGCAGGAGATCCTTGCCAAACGTACCCGAGGTCGCGACGACAACGTTGGCGCCCGAAGCCTCAATCAGGCCCGTCACGACGCCCGTGTAGGGCTGCGCGAGGTACTTCTCGAGACCCGCGCCCTCGACGGTGTAGATCGTCTGGGCTCCATAACCGGCCAGCTTGGCCGCCACGGAAGCCGCCGCCGAGCCGATGACGGCCAGGTGAATGGAGCCACCGGTTCGGCCTGCCAGCTGGCGGGCGAAGTGGATCGACTGGAGGGTGCTCTTCTTGGGAGCGCCATCCTGGTGCTCTGCAATAACTAGAATCGTAGACATGGTGATCGTCTCCTACAGCACGCGGGCTTCGTTCTTGAGCTTGTCGAGAAGGTCGTCGACGGACTCGACCATGGATCCGGCTTGACGCTCGGGCGGCAGTTCGAGACTCAAGACCTCAATCTTGAGCGCCGTATCGGTGACCCCGAGCTCGTCGAGCGTGAGGACGTCGATGGGCTTCCGCTTCGCTTTCATGATGCCGGGAAGCGAGGCGTAACGCGGCTCATTGAGCCGCAGGTCCGCCGTGATCACCGCGGGCAGAGGGATGGAGATCGTCTCCAGCCCGCCGTCCACCTCACGGGTGACCTTGGCCTGCTCGCCTTCGAGCACGACCTCTGAGGCGAAGCACGCCTGCGAGGCTCCCATGTACTGCGCGAGGAGCTGGCCGACCTGGTTGTTGTCGCCATCCACAGCCTGCTTGCCGAGGAGGATGACGTTCGGCGACTCACGCTCGACCACCTTATGAAGAATACGGGCGACCAGGTCGCTGTCGAGCTCCGTGTCGACGCCCTCAATGCGAATGGCGCGATCCGCTCCCATAGCGAGACCGCTTCGGATCGTCTGCGTCACGTCCTCGGGCCCTACGGTCACGAGCACGACCTCACCGCCGTGGGCACCTTGGAGGACCAGCGCCTCTTCGATGGCGTTCTCGCAGAACGGGTTAACCTTATATTCGACCGACTCCTCTTCAACACCGCTTGAATCCGCATTGAGTCGGATACGGGCGTCTGGATCGATGACTCGCTTGATGGCGACGAGAATCTTCAACTTGGGTCTCCTTGACCTGTTTCAGGGTTCAGCGGGCGCGAAGCCCATTGAGCAAGAGTTCAACGAGGTTGCCGCACACCTCGCTCACCGGCTGGGCCGGATCACTAGTGGCCCACTCGAGCTGCAGCTCGTCGAGGGCACCAAACACAGCGCGCGCACCGGTTCTCGGGTTGACCAGTCGACTGAACACGCCGATCTCCTGGCCCTCTTCGATGATCCGGGCGATCACGCCGAGGTACTGTCCGAAGAGTCTCAGGTCGCTTCCGCGCATGAACTTCGACGATTGACGAAGCTCCACCGTCAACACCTCGGCCAGGTTGGGGGTCGCCTTCACCACGTCGAAATGGACGTGGATGAAGCTCTGCAGCTTTTCGACGGGATCGGTGATCCCCTCTAGAGCTGCCTGCTGCTTGGACAGAGCCGTCTCCATGGTGTCAATGAACACCTGGATCAGCAGATCTTCCTTGTTCTTGAAGTACAGGTAGATCGTCCCGTCAGCGACTCCCGCCTCCCGGGCCACATGCGCGACCTTGGAGTTGAAGAAGCCGTTGCGCGAGAACACCTGGACGGCTGCGTCGAGTATGCGACGTCGCTTGTCCTTGGCACTCAACTAGCTGTCCTCCCCACTCGGTTGAAGAGCGCCCCCAAGACGCCCCCCTTTTCAAGAGCGCGCCATAGCTAGCACAGGCCAATGAGGGAGACAAGACGCTCTGGGAGCGATGAGGTCCGGTCCCGTTACGGAGACTGAACTGGCGGAGAGAGGCGACGCGGACGGACTTGGTAATCGCCAGGCCTTGACGTTCCTCGCGCGCGCTCGGGATACTGCGTCGTAGACGAGCTGCTCCCCGCGGCGGTCGGGCGTCGTGCCTGACCCACCGCAGGAGCCCCCCGAGGGAGAGAGACTTGGCAGAGGCCGGACGCCGGATCCTGATCGTACAGGAAGACGCCATCGAGGCGGGTCTGATCGCGTTCCACCTCAAGCAGGCCGACATGACGGCGTTGGTCGTCACGAGCACCCAGGAGGCGTGGGACGCCATCGGATGGGGACCTCCCGAGGTGATCGTCACGGAGCTCAAGACCGAGAACATCGATGGTCTGGAGGTCGTCGGAGGTCTGGTCGGCAAGGAGGTCGCCGCCTTCCTGATCTCGGATGGGGTGCCCACTCCGGAGGAGGAGCTTGAGGCCCTCGACCGCGGGGTTCGAGAGATCTTCACCAAGCCGATCGATCATCGGATCCTGGCCCAACGGGTCGCCCGCGCAGAGCTGCGGGTGATGGAGGAGGGTGATGCCTCGGAGACCGCTCCGATACGAGGGTGGCTTGAGGATCACAACATGACCTCGCTCCTGGACATGTGCCGACGGTTGAGCCTCAACGCCAGGCTCTCGGTCGATCTCCCGAACGGTGAGAGCGGGCACCTGGTGATTCGCGAGGGGCGCGTGATCGACGGGGTCCGAGGTGATCGTGCGGGACGAGAGGCCGTGTTCACGGTCATGACCCTCGCGACAGGTCGGTTTACCCTGACGCCTGTGCTGGCGGAGGACCCGCTTTTGGAGGGGGTTGACCGCGTCCGGATGGACCTGGCGACGCTCCTTGAGGCCGCCGTGCAGCCACGTGACCGCACCGGGACTACAAACACCAGTCCTCGAACGGCGCGCCGGCCACGAACCAAGACGGGGCTCACCACGCTCGACGAGATCCTGGGGGAGGAAGGCGAGCTCGACGATCCTGCGACGATCATCAGCCCGCCCCCCTCAAGCATGCCGGTTCCGACCGCTGAGCCCAGCGCTGGGCCTTCGACCACGCGCGACGCCATCTCCACCCACGTGGCTGTCGACCTGCAGATCGACAATCCCGACACCGACGCCTACGCGCCGACGTACGTTTCGGACCGGCCCCTGGAGATCCCCAATACGCTCCAGCGAAGCGGACCGGACTCTGACATCCTCAAAGCCCTGGCCATTGACGATGACGACGCCCCTCTGATCTTCCCAGACGACGATCTCACCGACTCGCTTCCGACGGGACCCGTTGAAGAAGATCCAAGCACGGCCGGTGAGCTGGTCGGAGGCATCGTGCCCGCGGACCCGTTCTCATCGACGGCGGACGCGTTCAAGGCGATCACGAACGAGGACCTCGCCGCGCTCGACGACATGGAGGACGACCCGGCGCCCATCGCGCCGAGCACGAATCGCACCTTTACCCAGAACGAGCTGGTCACGGGTCACGAGAATACGGATCCGTACTCGTCTACCGAGGAGGCCTTCAAGGCGCTCACGAGAGACGACATCGAGCGAGCCAGTCGTGAAGCGTTGTCCAGACCCCTGGTCGACCCGACGACCTCCGATGACGACGGGGACCTCGATATTGAGGCGCCCTCCGATGTCGACCCCCTCGACGGTCGCTCGTCCTCGGGAGCCGCGGCGCGTCAGACGCAGAGCGACTACGGGGAGCTCCGGCCCAAGTCCGGCCTGCTCCAGCAGAGCGAGATCGACGAGCTGGATGGCGCCTTCTTTGACGACGACGACGACGACGACGACGACGAAGTTTTGAACACCCGGCGAGAGGATGTGGGAGAGACGCCACCCACCCGGCAGGACGAGGAAGACGAGCAGGCGGCCTACGAGACAGCGCCCATCGTCCCACGGCTCGAACCCATGGTTCACCCGGGGCTCGATCCCCTCGCTGCGGACGCCCCTATGGAGCACAGCCCAGGTCCCGAGACCCTGGGCGCCATCGAGGCGGCGATGCCGGGTTATGGTCGAAGTCGCTGGATGGGCAGGGCCCTGCTGATCGGCCTGTCGCTGCTCTTCCTCGGGCTGGGAGGTCTGGTGGTCTCCAAGCTGATGGCTCGCGGGACAGACACGTCTCCGGCCGCCGGTCTGAGCACAGCCGAGCCCACGGAGGCCTCGGAGGACTCGGGAGACTCGGAGGGCGCGGCTGATTCAGGCAAGACGATCGAGGAGCAGGTCTCCGAGCAATACGGTCGAGGCAACCTGGCCGCGAAGGAGGGCCAGCTGGACGCGGCTATGGACCACTACCGCTCGGCCCTGAAGCTGAACCCCGACCACGCTGGCGCCCTGGCGGGCCTCAGCGCAGCGCTCCTCAAGGAGAAGCGCTACGAGGACGCCAAGCCCATGCTTGAGGAGCTGCTCCGTGTGGCGCCTGACGAGGGACCGGCTCACCTGACGCTCGGGTTGATCGCCCACAAGCTCAACGAGCCCGATGACCGGACCAAGGCCCTGAAGGCCTTTATGGATCTGGTGCCGAACTCTCCCCACCGTGCGAAGCTTCTAGAGTTGATCACCGGAGGCAAAGCCGAAGAGGGTGACGACGTCGTGGGAGCCGAGTGACCGTGGGGCTGGTTCTGGCGATCGAGAGCTCGTGTGATGAGACCGCAGCCGCGGTGGTGGACGAAGACCTGTTTGTTCACTCCTCGGTGATCGCCACCCAGATTCCGGTGCACATGCGATACGGGGGCGTGGTCCCCGAGCTCGCCTCGAGGAGCCACCTTACGGCCATCGGTTCGGTGATCGGGGAGGCGCTCAAGCGAGCAGATGCGACCCTCGATGACCTCAATGCGGTCGCGGTGACCGCCGGGCCGGGTCTGGCCGGCTGTCTCCTGGTCGGCCTCCAGACCGCCAAGTCCCTCGCCTGGGCGCGGGACCTGCCCCTCGTGCTCGTCGATCACATCGAGGCCCACCACCGCGCCATCTTCCTGCGCGACGACCGGGGCGCAGGAGAGTCCCCGCCGCCGGGGCCGTACCTCGCGCTCGTCGCCTCCGGCGGGCACACGAGCCTCCTGCGAGTCGAGGGACCCCATCAGGTGACCCTGGTCGGACAGACGCTCGACGACGCTGCCGGTGAGGCCTTCGACAAGGCCGCGAAGATGATGGGGCTACCCTACCCGGGCGGGGTTCATATCGACCGCATCTCGGTCGACGGAGACACGGGGGCGGTCAAGCTGCCCCGGCCTATGATGGGCAAGGGGCTCGACTTCTCATTCTCCGGCCTCAAGACGGCGGTGCGCTACAAAGTGGAGGCCATGGACCCGAGCGCCATCGGGGATGAGTCGGCGATGGCCGACCTGGCCGCCTGTACCCAGGAGGCCATCGTTGACGTGCTGGTCGCGAAGTCCATCGAGGCCTGCACGAGTCAGGGTGTCGAGGACCTGGTCCTCGCGGGTGGCGTCGCCTGCAACAGTCGTCTGCGAGCCCGCGCAACGGAGGAGGCCGAAGCCCGGGGCCTACGCGTTCACCTGGTACCCGCGCGCTACTGCACGGACAACGCCGCGATGGTCGGCGGGCTCGGCGTGATGCACCTGGCCGCTGGCCGTGGCCTCACGGGTGGCGCGCGGGCGGCGGCCGACATCTATGTGACACGGCGTCCCATCCAGGGAAGTGCGCCATGAGGGCCGATAAGCGTCTAGGTCAGCATTTCCTGAGAGACATCGAGGTCCTTGAGGAGATCGCGGCCGTGGCCGATCTTGAACGCAGCTCGGGTGCCCTGGAGATCGGTCCGGGTGAAGGAGCGCTCACAGCGTTCCTGGTGCGGGCCAAGCGACCGGTCGTGGCGCTGGAGCGCGATCCGCGGGCGGTCGCCGCGGTCAACGAGCGCCTGCCCGATCGGGTCCACGTGGTCGAGGGGGACGCCCTTGAGGAGGACCTGGGCGCTTTGCTCCCACCTCCGATCGAGGGCATGGACGCGCCGGTCGTCGTCGGCAACCTACCCTACAACGTGGGCACGGCCATCTACCGCCGTGTCCTGGATCTGCGACGGCGAACGTCGCGGGCCGTTCTCATGCTGCAGTTGGAGGTCGCCGAGCGGATCGTCGCCCAGCGCTCGACGCGCGCCTACGGCCCGCTCGCCGCGCTGACTTCCCTGACCTCGCGAGCCTGGATCGTGCGGGTCGTACCGCCCCGAGCCTTTCGTCCCCCTCCGAAGGTCGACTCGGCCGTACTGCTGGTCGAGCCTCTGGCCGATCCGCTCCTGGGACCCGAGGAGGTCGAGGGCTTTATGAAGACGGCCTTCAGCCTGTTTCGACTGCGACGAAAGACCCTCGTTCACTCGGAGATCTCAGCGAAGGCGCTCACCGCGGTGGGCCTGGATCTGAAGAGCCGACCCGAGGATGTCCCCCCCGAGACGATCCTCCGACTCTATCGCGAGTTCGGCGCGGGCAGCGGATAGGGCGGCACGAGCGTGGCGCTCGCGGCGCGCGGCGCGCGAACCATCGGACGGCCGACGGACCAGGTCACCTCGAGCTGCTGACGGTCTCGAATGAGCTGCACGCTCAGGGTCCTGGCGTATCGATTCGCCTCCCAGAGCCGCATGAAGTGATCCGGTCGCTCGATCCCGTGCCCGTTGACCGAGCGAATGATGTCGCCGACCTTGACCGCCATCGGTGACGCCACCGGACGATCGGGGAAGAGGCTCAAGATCTGAAACCCAAAGAAGCGGCCGTTGCGCAGGACCGGTCGAACCCGAACCTGCTGAACGAGCCACGAAGGCCCCTTGGCGTAGACCTCGTCCCAGGACGCCTGGTCGATCCGATAGAGATCTTCCTCTGCGTCACCGGGCATGAGCGTGATGTTGCCACCGCGGCGACTCACCTCGGACGAGCCCGTCGCGCAGCCGGCTGTGAACGCCGAGGCGAGGAGCGTCAGGAGGGCGACGAGGTGCGAGAGTCGATTCCACATACGAGGAAGATCATCGCCCGAGGCGATCCCACGTCAAACTTCGTGCCGTCTTCGGATCTCGAAGAGGGGAGCGTTCAGGGAGTGATCCCACAAAAGGCGTGAGGCCCCGGATCCACCTGGCATGCGTAGCCCGAGCGGCAGTCCTCCGACGAGTCGCAGGGCGCCATGCAGAAGCTCGTGCGGTCATCGTAGTGCACGCAGATTCCCTTGTCGGCGCATCCGAGCTGCGCGCAGTCGCCCAGGGTGCAGTACCCGTCTGGGAGCGTCGTGTCGCACAGGAGACCTGTGCCGCAGTCCGTGTCGACCTCGCAGGAGTCGCCGACCATGGCGCCGCAACCGGCGAGCGGAGCGCTGGCGAGGAGCAGGAGCCCGAGGGCGATGAAGGCTGCGCGTTGGAACTTCATGAGGCGCACCGTGTAGCACAGGGCGCGCCTGGGTCCAATGCCCATGTGCGCCTGGAATGACCGCGCTTCATGGAGACTCGGAGACGTTCGCGCCGCCCCCCCCGATGGCCGGCAGGGCCTCGGGACGGATCTGAGCGGCGTAGATCCCACGCAGCTCCCCGACGCGCCTGGCGAACTGGGAGCGTCGATACCGGGGGAGGAGCTTGGTGCGAATGTCAGCCACGACCTCCGGGTCTTCAAGCCCGCGGCGAGACTCTGGAACGTGGTCCAGCTGCACGAGGACGTGCCAGCCGAACGGAGACTGCACCGGCTCCTGGACCACGGCCAAGGGCGCGTCCACGACCGTTCGAGCCACCGCCTCCGCTAGCAGGTTGTAGCCCTTCTGTTCGTCGTGCTTCTTCTTCGGGTCGTAGTAGAAGGGCCGCTTCCGAAAGGCCAGCTGCGGCAGCTCGTTCTCCATCTCGAGGCGATAAGCCTCCATGAGCCCCTGGACGGCCTCGGGAGCTCCCTCGACCGGCTCGGTGCGCGACTTCACCTCTGTGTAGACCTCCTGGATGGTGCGACCGGCGTCTTCGAAGCAGGCCATGATCTCGGGCGTGTCGCAGGTCTCGACCTTGGGGTCACAGCACGTAAAGAAGAGATGCGCCATCTGCCAGGCGTCCGTGTGGTCGTACTGCTTTCGCACGCTCGGGAGCCAATAGACCTTCTTCACCTCTTCCAGCGGGATGGCCTCTCCGGGCGTCTCGGCCTCGAAGAGGTCCTTGAGATATCGCTGCGCGAGCGCCTCTCTCCAGGGGCGCAGATCATGGGAGAGAGTGGAGCGACTCGCCTCCCCCACGCCCCCCCAGACGCTGGTCTGGGCGAGGAGCTCTGTCGTGACCAGGGCGTCGAGCGCCTCCCGCGCCGAGAGCTCTGGATAGGCCGCCATGGCCTCCTTGAGCTCCTCAAGTTGAACAGCGACCCCGTTCACGGTCGCCACAGGAGTTCCCCCCTTGGCGTCCTCAACACCAGCCCAGGCGCTGGAGGTGGGCCCCGCGCTGAGATCGGGCGTCAGGAGTCCAGACAGCGGGGCCTGAGAGGACGGGGCGGGAGACGAGCAAGCCATGACGAACATGACCACAGGAGCCAGCCAACAGAGCGCTGTCTTCATCGCTGACCCTCCATCTTCAGGGCCACCGCGAGGCGCGCGAGCTCGACGCTGCTTCGGGTCGTAGCCAGGCCGACAAACACGTGCAGGATGCCTCCAAGATACGCGCTGTCCCGCAGGAACTCACTGCTCAGGTAGAAGAACCAGAGTCCCGCGATCATCAGCGTAAACGCCATGGTCCAGATCAAAGCTCGTTTCACGGGCACGACCCTCCCGGAATCGCCACGAGTCAGACGGCACCATAGACGACGCTCGTGATGATGCCTAGGGCCAAAGAGACGGCGAGCGAGGACCAGAAAACCTGAGGAGAAAATCGACGGTGCAAGAGCGCCTGGGTCCGCAGACGACGGCGCGCTCGCGGGTCCATCTCCAACTCAGCGAGCTCACGTCCCACCCAGCGAAACCCCACCCAGAGCGACACGACCAGCCCCATCAGAGCCGCCGTGACCGCTCCTGCCATCTCCCCGCTCTTGGGGGCCACGAGGAGGGGAGCGAGGAAGACCGACCAGACCAACGTCGCCATCACAACCGGCGCACCAACCCAGGGACCGAGGGGCGCCGACTTCGCCTCCCCGTCCGCGATCTCGATCGCGCCCCGATGGTGACGGAGCGCGCACCAGACCCAGGCGAGCGCGGCCAGGACGGTGAGGGTCCATGTCCCCACACCGGCGGCGCCCGCGTAGACCTGAGGGCCCGTGAGCCGAGGCTCGATGATCAAGACGGGCAGGTGGCTCAACGGGACCACGCCCACGGTGATCCGAGGTTCGGGTCGCAGGATGGCCGCGAAGACCATCACGATCGGCAGACCTGCGAGACCATAGACGAGATCCGCAGGGGCCGGGGAGGACCACTGGGCCAGATGGGCCAGAGGGAGCACCAGAAGGAGCAGCTCGAGACACGCGCCGGCCGCCATGA